>JAFLUG010000077.1 GCA_022508885.1 Oscillospiraceae bacterium
GGCATAACGAAGCGTTGCAACCTTTCAAAAAATGAGCCGCAGTAGACAAAGAAAAACCATCGAAAAAAATCACCCGCCCTGAAACATGGCGGGTTGCTTATTTCATAACATTTTTCGAAGGTATATCGTTTTGGCGTCCTTAAAATGTAAATTTACTATTTTAACCATCAATGAAAATCAGGGAATAAGAAATGCCATCAATCGGCTCTGCAAGCCAATCGAGGGCATATGTGGTCGAGGCGAACCATACCAATATAAGTTCACGACCTATAAATGACAGATAACTTTATATTAGTATATATTTAAGTATCTTTGCGCATATAAACATCGCCATTTGATTTTATGTAAAATTCTGTTTTCTTCTCATGTGCGTGAAGAGCGTCCTTCAGTGACTTATGGAGTTTGCTCTCTTCGCCGCTGTTAAGCTCGTCCATAGTTTTAATTATGCTCTTTTTGTCATTTTCTTCTACTTTTTTATCCTTAAGTATCTGATTGGATATTGTCGCGTAATCCTGTAAAATGTGCTTTTCCGTTTTATCAAGATATGAAACCATGTCTTTTTCAAGATATTCAATATACCCTTGTCGGTATTCTGCGAATAATACATTTCCATAAGACCGCTTAACACATATAATTGTGCTGACAGATCCAAACAGCTTTTAAGTTGTAAAGCTGTTTTCGCTGCTTTCGGTACATCCTTACCAATGTCAGCGGCGAGGCTGTCCAAGTCAGAAATATAAAACTCAAGGTCTTTCATAGCGATTTTCTTTGTGGCTTGAAGTCCTGATATTGTTGAAACGCGTTGGTCTTGATGCTCCATGATTGATATAAAGTTTTCGTATGCATACTTTGCGAATGATACCTCGCTCAATAGTTCCGCGCGCTTTTCGCCATAAAGAAATTCAAGTATCTTGTCCACACCAAGCTGAATTTTGTTTAACTTGCTATTTATTACCTCAAGATAATACTGCGATGTTGCAATCGACATTACTGCAAACGCACCTGCCGCTATCCTGTAAGCATCACCGACTGGATTTAAAGCCGCTGTTCCCACGATTTTTCCTGTCTCAGGGTCACGAATTGCACTAAAATACCCACTGCCATCTTTAAGTTTGCACAATACCTCTGGAACTCCCTCAGGGAAAGTAACAGTATAGAGATTGGCTTGTTGAGTTTGCTATCATTGCCGGTATGGCGCTTTGTATAAATGCGCTTATCTGTATTTCAGCGGCAGAGCTGTTATCAAGTTTGACAAATTTTGTTTTATCATTCAAATCCGGAGTGATGTCACATGGTTTTACCTCTATGCCGTCAAGATTTGCAAAAATATTTTTCTTCATAAATGTTTCCCTTTCTTGATATGGATTTACATGAATTATATCACAATATGTAAAATATGTCAAGTATTATATACAACGCTTGTAAGGATATTAGCTATACTTATTCACATTAAAAAGTGTACAAAAAACTGCGCAAAAACCATCAAATCCCTATAATAAAGAACAGCGGATTGAAATGCTTCAATCCGCTGTTTTTAGCCCTTGCAACCCTTAGGTCGTGAGCTTGATGGTCGAGGCGACCCG
The DNA here is from genome assembly GCA_022508885.1 of Oscillospiraceae bacterium. Classification (GTDB taxonomy): domain Bacteria; phylum Bacillota; class Clostridia; order Oscillospirales; family Ruminococcaceae; genus CAG-115. The sequence continues at coordinate 1,584 of JAFLUG010000077.1, forward strand.
CGCCCTCAATCGCCCACGACGGTCTAATGCCGTAGTGTTATGCAAAATACTCCCAACATCGTAAAATGGATTTTCCCGACTTCCTTAATAAAAACCCGAAATCGACCTCTCCGAAATTATTCACCTAATTTTATTCAGAAGATTTCTATGGAACTCACTGCACACGCTCAGCGTATTTTTCGTAGGTTTCCTTATCCAACTCGGCACACTCCAAAGCCGTTTCAAGTGGTATTCCTTTTTTTAGCAGATTCTTTACAGTTTTAACATTACCTTCAAGCCTCTGCTCTTTTGCATATTCTTCAACAGCTTTACACATAAAATCAACCCCCTCGTTCTTAACCTTGTGATAGTTTACCGCCTGTGACAGAGCGCCGAAATTATTATTGCTTGCCTCGCTCAGCTTTAAATACTGAAGCAGTTTGGAAAGCCCCGTGCCGTCATCAACTTCCGTATTGAAGTACAAGCGGTGAATTCCATCATCATACTCCGTTGTATCATCAACATATTGTTTGACCTCGTAATGATTTTTATTCTTCTTGAACGGGTCAAACACCGAAATAAGAATCATATACAACTCGGGAAGGTTCTCGTAGTCCTCGCCCTTTTCGAGATACGACCAGTCGATCGCGGTATGGTAATATCTCATTCGCCTGCCGTGATCTTTCTTGTCGTTTATCTGAATTTCAACATTATACAGCTTGTGTTCATCGTCCTCAACAAGAGCGTCCAGCACGACCGAGTGATTTTCAATATTCCTCAGCGAATACTGCGTTTTGTTTTCAATTACCTTAATCGGCTTGCCAAGCAGTGCCGAAAGCAGATACTCGCAAGCATCTTTGTTTCTCATAACGACCGCAAAGAATGTATCGTCCATCAGATTGAACTGCGAGACCAATGCCCGTTTCTGCTCGTATGTACCGATTAAGTCCTCGTGACGAATTACCAATATCTCGCCCCCTCTGCATTAATTGTAGCATAAAAGAACATAATTGTCAAGTCAATAAAACCGAGGTCGTAACTTGCAAAGATTCTTTTTCTACAATTTGACCCGTTCGACGCTTAAACCTAACGGGCATAGTTGTTATATTGTTCTTCTCATTTTAGCTACCTCAGAGGCACGAATAAGATGGGCATTCATAAAATTAATATAAACATAACACATTCTTTAGATGAACGGGAAACTCAAAACGAACATATTGGTTGTCATAAATCTTTATCATCGCTTCCGGGTAGAACCAAAGCTTCTTTTGCAATAGGCTGATTTGCTGAATCAGCTCCGGAAATAATCTTAGCTAATGCTGTTTGCTGCTTCTCAATACCATCAACATATACAGTCGTTATCTGACCTACCTGTGATAGGATTGAGTTTTTGCTATTCAAGCTGCTTTCAAAAACTTGTTGTTGTCGTTTAACAATAGCATCAAGCTGCGCTTCATAATGCTTTGCTTGAGCAACTCCTTCCTGCTCAATGCGCTTCTCGTATAGCTTATATTCTACAGAACCCTCTTCAAATTGAGATAATATGTTCAGAAGCTGGGGGTAATGTTCTAAGTTATATCTGGCATTATCTGCTTCAATTTTGTTTGCAAGATCCTGATAATAATTTTCGATATCCCTAACAATTTGCATGGATCCATGTTCGATGATAGCAAAGCGTTTCTCAGCGATATCGTTCAGCTTCATCTGCATATCAACAATAACCTCAGCTAAAAGCATATTTCCCTTTACCCTTGCCTCTTCCAAGGCAATCTGACTTTGAGTTTCAAATTCGAGATAATCAAGCCTTGCCCGATTCATCATTTCAATTCTCTCAAATTCTTTATCCGCAAGTCGAAGCTTTGTATCAGCTTCAATTTCGGCAACTTTTACTTTATCAGGTTCATATGTTGTTGTCGAACGCCCCCCACCACTGCTCTTACCACCGAATAACCCCCTAAAAAAACCGCCTATTGAACCCAATATACCCATGTTTTTTACCTCCTCGTTCGGCATTCTGCCGCTTAATACTCTTTCTATCTGTTGACTTATGAATCGTCCCAAGGTGCATTCGTTAGCAAAATGCTCACAGTTGTTGAATACCAAATTATAACCTTTATCGCCTACACAAGCTCTGGCGTATTTTACGATATCCTCCGTCGGATATAAATCATCTAATTCGGACGGTGTATACTCCTTGACTTCAAGCGTTCCACCCTGTAGAAAGAAGTCCAAATCGGAAGAAATCACCTCTGCCTTTTCCCAATCAAGTATAATATAATTATCCTTATCGATAAAATGAATTACTTCAGCATCGGATATGTAAATTCCATGATGGGCAATTGGACCATGTATCACTCTAATATGATTGCCTTTTTGTGGCGACTTTTTTACCCATTCTTCTTTCGTGTCAAACAGACTGTCCATGTTCGGCTGTGTTATGATACCGTTCAAAATATCACCCTTTCAGCTTTTCCATATCCTTATTCATTTTGAACAGCAGTGAATTGTACTCGTTTGCGCGTTTTTCCATTGCCTCACAATAAGCCTTCACATCAGATAAGTATTCCTCATAAGTTTTCTGTCTAAGCGCCGCAAACTCGTCCAAAATCGATTGAGAAATATTTTTTAAATTGTTATTCTGAATGTATGTCACAATCTCGTCTATCTGGATATCAGGCAGACTTTTAGACCAATTCACAATGAAAATTCTGTCCGAGAAATTTACACAGTTGAAAATAATTTTCTGTAAATCCTTCTGGAGCCGGTTTGTAAGTTCCCATAATTCCTTTTCGGTATTTGTTTTATCCTGAAAATCGCCGCTCGCTTTATTTGATACTTGCTGATAAATCCCCTTGCGTTTTTCAAGATAAAACTTGTCAACGCTGTTTTTATAATTTTCCAGAGATGTTTCCAATGATTCTGTAACCGTAATCTCACTTTCGTTTTCAGTCAAAATATCATGGCTCAGTCCCCATTCGAGCAATGGTTTTATCTTTTCCTCAATGGCAAAACGGAGCTTTGTCCATTCCGAACACCATGTATCTTGTATTTCCTTCTCAATCTCATCTTTCTCACAGTCCTGTCTTATTTTTTCGATATATGTCCCTTTAAAATGTTCGTAATCATTTGTCCATTTATCTAAAATATCGACAGCCTTGGAAACGAATTGCCGGTGTTCATCTAAATAGTTGATTCTCCGCAAAGATTTCATGATAATCTCTCTTGTGTTATCAACAATCAGCAAAGCATTCGCTCTTTCCTCTTTTTCAAGCAAAGCAAGTTCATATATGGAGTTATTTCCGTTGTTGATATCGTCAATACGATGTTCCAAATCATCTGCCTGCCGCTTTACAGCCAATATTTTACTTTTTATGTCGTTTATGTTAAGGGATAACATATCCTTAAAAAAGATTCTGCGTGATTCCAAAAGCTCATATTCTTTTTCCGTCAAAGAAGGAATTTTCTGTCGATTCTTAGACAAATTTAAACTGATTATATTAAAAGCCTGAACGACATCGCTCTTTTCCTTGTCACATTTATCCAAATTTTCTATTAGTTCCCTTGTCCAATACTGAATAAATGTATAATATCTGATAGGATTCGAAGCAGCAGGGAGGGAGTTATTAAATTTACATGCCATTAAATTATTATAATAATTATAAGAAGACAAGGCTTCAGCCCATGAGTTTGGTGGCACTGTAGGTGGTGCTGTGGGTGCAGCTGTAGGCACATTATTCATTGAAGGCTGTATAGTAACAGAACTAAACTTCTCTAACAAGCTGTCTATAGAATCTTTCTCGCTTGAAAATCCCTTTCCTTCATTATTAGATTCTTCCGAAAAAACTCTGCTTCTTTTCTCAGCAAGTACATTCAAAATGGAATTCCTAAAGTTTTCAATTTCTGACATAATCAAGCTCTCCTTTTTAATTCAATTAAATTATGATGAATCGCATATTCATATTATCCTATATGCCAGGACAAAGTTCAAGATAGAATTACATTTTTTCACCCACTCCCGCATAACACCCAAGAATTTACAGTTATGAAATCATTATATTTAATTGTTTGCCGTAATCCCCTCACCTCGCAAATTCAGTTCGGAGAGGGATTTAATCTCGGCTTTTTCAAGCTCATTTGCAAGCTCGATGAAGTAGTTGTCGGAAATATTCTGAGGGCGGCTTTTTTGCCTTAGAATCGTTCGGATAAGACGACTTATTCGCTCGTCGGAGTAATGAACATCCTGACATGGTAGAGAAGCACCGCCTGAAATTATGCCGCATATCTTTCGTTCTCCGAGAGGAACAGTGTAGAGCAACAGCAGCTCCTTAATGTTTAAGACCAGCTTGCCGGATTTGTAAACCGTAATTTTATTTTGTTCCTCACTAAGATACAACAACAAATTATCACAAAAATCCGAGTTTACCTCAAGACGCTCCGAATTTATTGTCAAAAGCTCGCAAATCGCTTCACATTTGCGGTTCCCAAACAAATACAGCCCGCTGTTATTCCGCATTACAAACCCGCTTTTTCGCCCCTCTAATTCAAGGTAATTTTTAAAATCATTGCCGACTTCCATAATCAAACTCCATAAGTTATTTTATTAAATTATAGCATAGCAAAACATAAAAGTCCAGACAATCCAATTCCGAAAAATTATTTATTTTTCGGAACTCAAATTGCTTTACAAAACATAGTGATTGTATTATAATTTATTCAGAATATTCGACATTTTAGGAGATTGTTATGCTTGACGATAAAATTGATGAATTTTATATCTTTGACGAAGACGATGAAATGATATATGACTTGACAGCCGATGAAAAGACGCTTGACGAGCTTCTTGCCGAGCGTGGGCTTACATTTGAGCAGGCTTTAGAATCGGCAAAAAGGTATATCGCGGATTATAATGCTATGCTAAGCGAGCAGAATTTGTCTGGACTTTCACGAGGGAAACTCTGGGCGCAGTTTATTCGCTCCTGTAAGCAGAATATAACAGAGCAAAAACGCAGACTGCTGTGTATACTGCTGACAGGCGGTTGGCTGTTAGAGGGCAATCATGATGATAACGAGGCGGTTGTCAGAGCATGGCTCGGAGCAGATTTCAATGAGGAAACACTGGTGTCAGAGCTTCGGAAACGGCGTGAGAAATCCGCGGAGTTTAATGAAATTCTTGCAAGATTATCAGAGATTGGAAAACCAAAGAAAATACCGGAGACAGGCGACGATTACTGCGCGGTTTTCAATCTCCTGTGCTGCGACGAATACCGTCATGAGGACGCTAAGCCCGATATTCTTAAACAAAATGTAATCAACATTCAGGGAGTAATTTCACTGTATCCCGAGCTTGAAAAGTTAGCTCCGCTTGTGTATTTCCGTATCTACTGTAAGAACAATAATAAGCTATACAATGAAGATTATGTTCCGACGGTGAAAAATCTGTTCAACTGCAAGGAATATAATCTTAGTGACAACGGCAAGAATTTTAAGCAATACACGAAATACTTCAAGCTGTATCTGGACTTGCTTGATGTGTTTCCGAATGCCGACAAGCGGCTTTGTGAACAAGGATTTTTGGCTTGCTCAAATTTGGCTGAGTGGGGAGTGGAGCATATAGAAATAAGCGATGATCTGCCGCTTACAAACCGCGCTATAGTCGATGCTTATAAGCCGAGTATCTATGATGATTCTTACGAAGAAAACCCTTTCTGGCACGACGAGAATATCTCCGTTTATCAGCTATTGGAATGGCAGGAGCAGAACCCGCTGCTTAATTCTCGAGTGGTAAAGGCTGTGGAAAATATCACATTCGGTGAGCTGGAGACTTTTCTTGCCGATACAAACCATTACTGTGAAAATGTGCTTCAAACAAGTGAACTGAGGGATATTATTACCGCCCGCACCTACAATATTGCCCGTGCGCTGCTTATGGCGCAGATCGAATATAGGTTTGACGAGTTACTGACAGATGAAATCGCTATGGTGATAATTCTTTGTATTTCAACAGAAGAATGTTTTTAAAATCAAGCCTTTCAGGGGGAAAACAAATGGATGAAATGAATTTTATCGCTATAGACAGGACCTTAATTATCAAAGAGATTATTGATCGCGTTAATGAAATTACCGCAATACGCAAAAACGGTAAAGCAGTTAGACAGGAAATCGACGGATACTTTAAAGATCTCATTATGAGGAAAACGCTGCAAAACGAAAAACTCCAAAAGGAACTGTCAACCGCCTTTGGAATCAGAGAAAAGCTGATTGACTCGATGCTCTCGTTGATTATTGGAGAAAATATTAACGAAGAAACTTTAGAAGCGGTTAGAAAGGCTATTGCCGAATTAGAACTGACTGATCTGTTGGATTCATTAAATACCTGTTCGCTCGATGATGGAATCATTGATGAAATAAACGATCTTCTGTCAGTTGAAGATGAAATCCTTAAGGAAATAGAGAACAGAGTCAGAATATACGAACCTCTTACAAAGGAAAAATCGCCTATGCCTGAATCGATTGCAAAGGCGATGAGAGTTTGTTACGACCTATGGGAAGATATAACCAAAGGCACTATATACGAAATGCAATTCTGTGAAGAAGATGAATATTACAGTACATCCTATGAAATTCAGGGAAACGCAGATTTTATTATTTCCGCAGCATACAAGCGCCTTAACGATGAGTTGGAAGAGTTGAACAAGATAATCGACCGCTTTAACGAGCGTGTTAAGTTTATAAATGAAAGAAAGCTGGATTTGCTCAAAGATATCTGTGATTACTCGGAGATGAATTTCTTAAACAGTAAAGCGGAAAAATCACAACACGGCATTCCCGAATATTCGATGCTTTATCCAGAGGACGGACTTATAAGTGCTCTTCAACTGGATACTTCCGATTTTGGGCAAGATACTCGTATCTGTAACTCCAAAGACTTTCTTGACTACGCATGGCGTTATGTAAAGGAAGTCAATCTCAGAACCGTGGGAATTGATGAATGTAAAATCCGGGTGGATGCATTAAACCGTATTCTTGACGAAGAAGAAAAGTCACTGAATGCGCTTGAGATATCGCTTTCCAATAAATGTTTAAGAAAAACACGGATATTACGAACAGGCTTTATAAGCTTGTTGCCGAGCATTTAATCGGAGTTGACGGGAATCATAACGAAGATTATATTAAAGCAGTAAAGACACTGGAGGAGATGTGTAAAACGCTTTGACAACAACATTAAATATCCCGAACCGCCTAAATTTGGTTCGGGATATTCTACGGTGCCTCGGATCTGTCCGTCCTTAATCGCAGATATAAGCGGTTGCCGACTTTAAAATCGTAAACGTCCGTGCGGCTTAATTCATAAACCAGATACCTGCATAATTCATCAGACGGCAAAAGCGGAGAGTGTGCCAAGTCGGCACACTCTCCGTTATTAAAATTTACAGCTTCTTTCCTTTCTAAATTTATAGCCGGGAAGAAGTTGAATGTCACAATAACCTTATCGGGATAGACTGTTACGCTGTCTACATAAAGCTCAATAAGCTGTTTTATGTTGGATAATGTTCCTTGCGCGAGGGTCCGGCGCACCATGGAACATACGCTTTTCAGCTCACGCTCGCTTACGCTTAACAAGGATTTGTCCGCAGACAGCTCCATTATCCTTTTATCTATGCGATTCCTCTGCTTTTCAAGCTCGGACAGTTTTTCTTTAAGAGCCTTGGACTTAACCGTAATAAGCAGTTCTACAGTCGATTCTATTTTCTCATTAACTCCGTTCAGCTCGTTTTTTAGCTTGGAAATTTCCTTAAGCGACGAGCTGTTCATTTTGTTCAGATACTTGTTATAACCTTTCGTGAGTTCAGCCACGGCTGAATCGTCGAAAACCGTTTCAGATAGCTTTTCGGGGATTTTTTTGTGCCAAAGAAAAAGGAGGAAAATTATGCCTGCAAATGTTGAGACAATGTTTTACACAAGGGTTGCGCCTTGGCACGGTCTGGGAACGCGTGTCGAAAACGCACTAAGCTCCGAAGAAGCGCTGAAAGCTTCGGGGCTGGATTGGAAGGTGTATCAGCAGCCAATCGTTACAAGCAGCGGAAAGCAAATTGCCGGTTATCTGGCGAATCTGCGTTCAACGGACGACCGCGTTCTTGGAGTTGTCAGCGACCGATACAGGGTTGTTCAGAATGCCGAGGCTTTTGCCTTTACCGATGCTCTGCTCGGTGAGGGCGTTAAGTACGAAACTGCGGGAGCGTTGCAAGACGGAAAGAAGATATGGTTGCTCGCAAAGCTTCCCGAAAAGTACATCATTGAGGGCGAGCAGATAGAGCCGTATCTCGTTTTCAGCAGTTCGCATGACGGAAGCGGCGCAATCAAAGCCGCAATGACACCGATTCGCGTAGTTTGTCAGAACACGCTCAACCTCGCGCTATCCTCGGCTAGGCGAGTATGGTCTACCATTCACATGGGCGAACTCGCCGCGAAAATGGATGAAGCGCACAACACGCTGTTTCTCGCCCAAAAGTACATGACAGACCTCGGCGGAGAGTTCTCGCGGCTGTCGAGAATCAAAATGACCGACAGCAAGGTGCTGGATTACATCGAACAGCTTCTGCCTATGGACGACGAGCCTACGGATATCCACCGCAGGAATATTGCCCGTATTCGCGAAGATCTGAAGCACCGCTATTTTGACGCGCCCGACCTAAATCATGTCGGGAAGAACGCGTACAGGTTTGTGTGCGCGGTGTCCGATTTCGCAACCCACGCAAAACCGCTTCGTGAAAATTCAGCATTACATGGCTGTCACCGGTTTCAAGGCGGCGTACATTGCCGTTCTCATCGGAGGGAACCGTATTGGCTCGGGGATATTTCTATATGCCGTTAATAAACGGAAATGCTTATATAGCATTCATTTGTATAATA
>JAFLUG010000078.1 GCA_022508885.1 Oscillospiraceae bacterium
CGTTGCGGCGATAGCAAGGTATAGGGGGATAGATCTGCATGAGTAACAGAATTGCGAAGGCATTTGAAAATAAAAAAGCGTTTATCGGCTTTCTGACGGCGGGCGACCCGACCTTCGACGCGTCTTACGACAACATAATGGCGCTAATTAACGCGGGCGCGGACTTGGTGGAGATAGGTATCCCGTTCTCCGACCCGATAGCCGAGGGTCCCGTGATACAGGAAGCGGACGTCCGCGCGCTGAAAGGCGGTATGACCACAGACAAGGCGTTTGAGCTTGCGGCAAAGGTACGCGCAAACACGGATATCCCGCTTGTGTTTATGACCTACTTAAACCCCGTGTTTAAATACGGCTACGACAGATTTTTCGCGAAGTGCGCGGAGATAGGCGTAGACGGGCTTATCTGCCCCGATATGCCGTTTGAGGAAAAGGCGGAGGCAGACGCAGTCGCGAAAAAGCACGGCATTTCCATTATCTCAATGATAGCCCCCACCAGCGAACAGCGTATAAAGTCAATTGCCGAAAACGCCGAGGGCTTTTTGTACATTGTAAGCTCAATGGGCGTTACGGGCGTAAGAAACGAGATAAAGACCGACCTCGCCGCCATAATGGAGAGCGTGAAGAAGTACGCTCACGTTCCCGCGGCGATAGGCTTCGGAATTTCCACACCCGAGCAGGCAAAGAAAATGTCACAGCTTGCGGACGGCGTTATCGTAGGCTCGGCGATAGTAAGGCTCGTGGAAAAATTCGGCGAGAACGCCGCGGATGAGATATACAAGTTCGCAAAGTCGCTTAAAGACGCGATACGCTGATAGTTGGCAGTAGTTAGTTTTTTACAGTCAAAACGCGCTCGGATTATTCCGAACGCGTTTTGATTTTTACATTGATTTTTTCGCCTTGAGCATACATTTCGCCGTAAATTTCGGAAAGATCAGCTTCATCAGCAGATACAGCAGGAAACCTACTATCGCTCCGAGGGTATTGCAGATAACATCATCGATATTTCCGTCGCGCTGACCGCTGAAGCCTTGCAGATATTCGATATAGAAAGTAAAACAAAACCCGACAAGCACCGTATGTCCGAATGTGGGGCGCTTTAATACAAACGGCAGCGCCAGACCTATCGGCATAAACATAATCACATTTACCAACGAGTGACTTATATCAATATGTCGTCCGTAAGTTATAAAATCGGGAATCAGCCTCCAACGCGGAATAAACGAAAAATCCCGCCAAAAGTAACGCAATCCGCTCAACGAAATCACCGTGCTGCTGAAAACCAGCGCCGCCCAGATGACGAGCAGCAGTCCGATAATCTCATTCAGTCTTGATTTTCTGCGCACTTCCTTGAAATCACCGCCAAACCGCTTTTTGTGGAGGTGTCTGCGAACGAACCAATATATCAGACCCGCGGCCGCCATTGCGGGCAGGGCGTTGATAAATTCGTGCGACAGGTCTCTGAACAGCCAATAGCTCACTGTTGTCTACCCCATTTCCTTATTTTACGTTCAGCATTTTTTCATCAGCCATACATAGGCATTATGTAGACCGCTAAAATCAACAGCCCCAGAACCGCGAAGTTGTAAACAGAAAATTCCGCGAAGAATCTCCCCTTTTTCGAGCTCTCCGAGCGCGAATACAGCTTAAACGAGATAAGGCTCGCGAGAGAAGCAATGAGCGTTCCCATTCCGCCGATGTTCACGCCGATAAGAAGAGCGTCCGAATTTTCCGCGGCGATAAATCCCGAAAGCATAATTGCGCACGGAACGTTGCTTATTATCTGTGAAAGCCCGCAGGAAACAAGCATTTCTCGTCCGTTCAGTATACCGCCGATAAACTCCTCCACCGCGGGAACTGCCGAAATATTTCCTACAAAAATAAAGAAGCAGACAAAGGTTGCAAGCAGCGCGTAATCGGGCTTTGCGAGAATTTTTCTGTCAAAGATAAGCGCCGCCAAAAGCGTTATCAAAAGGCAGATACGATAGTCCAGAAGCCGGGCCACCGAGCAGACGCAGACCGCGAAAATAACCGCGTAAACAAAGAAATTCCGTGTAGGGGAAAACGCAGCCTTGACCTCCCCGTGGGATATTTTCTCGTTTGGAATGAAAACAAGCGAAAGCAATAAAACAACTAAACTCAACAGGCTTATCGGAAGCATAGTCAGAAAGAAATCGCCGAGAGAATAGTTGTAATAAGAGTAAATGGAAAGATTCTGCGGGTTTCCGATGGGAGTTGCCATAGAGCCTAAATTTGCCGCGGCAGTCTCAAGGATTATACACCGAATAAGCAGCTTGTCCCTTCCGCTAAACAAAGCCAGCGTCAGCGGCACAAACGTAAGCAGCGCCACATCGTTTGTAATGAGCATTGCCGTAAAAAAACACAGCAGCATAAGCGCCGCCGAAAGCGCCCGCGAGCTTTTGAAACTTCCCGTAAGCTTTTTCGACAAAAATTCAAACAGCCCTGTTTTAACAAAACCCTGAACCGTAACCATAAGGCAAAACAGCATTGCTATCACCGAATAGTCGATATAGCCGAGATACTCGGCGCTCGGCGGAGTGATAAACATCGAAGCGACCGCCAAAACCAACGCGATACACAACACCGTTTCCGCCTTTAAAAATTCTTTTATCCTGTTCATAAATTTCACCCAAACACATTTGTAAAAATCTTCATAAACTGCCTGTATAGAAACATTCACCACGCGCAATTTTTCGGTTTCGCGAACAAAGTGAAAGAAATTGACCTGATGGCTTTGGGAGACCGTGCCCTTAGTCAGTCCGCTATACAACATCGTGTTGTAATCCTCAGGAGGGTTTGGATCTCTTCATTTCACACTGCAGGGCAATGCCAGCGTTTTGCGCGCAGCGCATAATGCGTGCACCCAGTGCGTCCCGCACGTTGTTGCGGGACGATTTCTTTATGCTCGAATACAACAAAACCTTTTTTATCAATGTTAGACATTTGCCTGTCTCTCATGGATATTATAACATAAAATATGCAGTTTCGTCAATCCCTAATGAAGCATACTGAAAAATACGGCGTTGCAAAGGTGATCCGCAAGTATAACAAGGGACGCTCTCTGCTTAAAAACCGCTGTCAGACCCGACAGCGGTTTTTTTCTGTTTGGTTAGCGCTGATTAAGAACTTTCACCTTACCTTGCTCAGAATGCCTTTGTCCATCTCACAAACCGTATCACACAACACGTCGATATCCTCGGCGGAATGAGAGGCGATGAGAATTGTTTTGCCATGCGCTTTCAGATCGAGCAGATATTGCCGCATATCCTTTACTCCGTCCTTGTCAAGACCGTTCATCGGCTCGTCAAGAATAAGCAGATCCGGGTCTTCCATTATCGCCTGGGCAAGTCCCAGACGCTGACGCATACCAAGCGAGTACTTTTGTACATGACGCTTTAAGTCAGGGTCAAGTCCTACCCGTTCCATTGTACCGCGAATATCTTTTTTTGATATTTTCCCGCGAAGATCGGCGAGGAGCTTTAGATTTTTCAACCCCGAATAATACGGGATAAAGCCGGGCGTTTCAATAATTATTCCGACATTTTCGGGAAAATCGCGGTCGCGTCCTATGCGCTTTCCGTCCACCGTGATCTCTCCCGATGTAGGCTTGACAAAGCCGCATATGCACTTCATAAGCATGGTCTTTCCGCTGCCGTTTCTGCCGATAAGACCGTGAATTTTTCCGCGCTCGAAACGGGCGGAAACGTTTTTCAGAATTTCCGTTTTTTGTAACGTGAGACTAACACTCTCTACTTCTATCATAGTTCGACACTCTCCGTAAATTTCAGTTTTTTAAGCGCTATAAAGTTGAGCGCCACAAGCGCCGCGAGCACCGCACCGAAATACGCGAACGATGCCCATACGGGATAAACAGGCTCGCTCAAAATTTCCGTATAGTGCATCCAGACAATGGTATTTGAAGCAGGAAGCGCCCAGCGAAGCCCTGTACCGAACATGGTCGATGCCGTGCCCGCCGCTATCACGCCAACCGCCGCCGCAAGCCCCGAAGAGTTGTTAAAGCATATCTTCAGCGCGTAGATAGTAAGCGCGAGTACCAGCAGATACGCGCTCATAAGCACAAAGGTCTGTACCACCGCCGTGATCATCGGTATCTGATTATACAGGTTTGACGGCAAGAGCTGCGAGTCGAAATTGTACGCCTCCGCGGGGAAGCGCGCGCCGTATTTCGTCACCGCGTCGCTCCAATTATCTCCGAAGCGCCCTCCCGAAAACAGTATGCTTGCACCGAGTATTGCCGCCATAAACGTGCCTATCGCCATTATCAGAAACAATATCTGACCGCACAGCCAATTGCGCTTTCCTATGCGGGATATGTAAAAAAGCGCGTTGCCGCCGAGCTTCGGGTAATCGCTCAGAAGCATCAAAAACACCAGCGGTATAAACAGCATGAGCATTTGCGAATTGCCGACTGCGATAAACGGCTCCCAAAATATCATCTTCTCACCGAACTTTTCGGCACGATTTGAAAGCGGGTCTATAGCGAGTGTTTTTATGAATATCAGCAGAACGCCGAGTATCACGACCCGAGGGTTGGTTATCCAACTGACATATTCCGTCCTTGCCGAGCTTGCTATCTGTTTTAAACTGTTACGCACCGCAGTCCCTCCTGTTCTGTTCGATTATCAGATACGCCGCCGCAAACACCGCCGCCGTTATCCCGAAAAACAGCGCGGGCACTCTGAAGTCGGGGAGGTCCGCTATAAACAGCAGTCCATCGGGATTTACAAGACTTACGAATTCCAACAGTCTGAGGTCGGTGCTTTCGTAACTTACCGCGTTCAGGAATATCATCTGTACTGTTTGCGTCAGCGCGTACTTTACAAAAAACGGCAGGCACATGATAAGGTACTTGTTTCGCATAACGGCGGTACAAAACATCGCGGGAATGCTGTGAAACATACCGTAAAGCGCCGTTTCAAGCATCAGCTCAGGAAGAGAAGACCCATAGCCGGCGATGATCTCCGCACCCCAGCCGCTGTATTCGGAGGGGGCGGGAAACAGGAAATACACCGCCGCGCAGAACAGTGCGTACCCGATAAGTACAGCCATTCCTGCCGCGGCTGTTCCCGAAAAGAATTGCGCGGCGTTATACTTCAGCCTCGACGAACGAAACACCTGAAGGCGCACGGCGTTGCTGTCGCGCTCGGCGCAGATATGCGGCACAAAGCAGAACGCCGTGATTATCGGTACAAACATCGTAAACCAGCCGCTGCGCGCTTCCCGCATCACCATAGTACGGCACAGTTCATAATGCTGAGCGCGCTCCTCGGCGGTGAGGTCGGTAAGCGCGCGTATCACTGAATACCTGTTCTGCGTGCTGAAATCCGTATACACCGACATCGCAAACAGCAGTATCACCGTCGCTCCGACGCACAGCCAGAATCCTGTTGAGGTAAATATTTTTCTGAAAGATACTGTAAGATTTCTCATGATCTCTCACCTCAGGGCTGATATTGGGTAGTATAATTGTAAACGCTGAAATCGCCCGTTACCGCGTCGACATATGTGATATAGTAGTTGGCGTCGTTGGGGTTGAACAGTCTTATCAGCCATGTTGGTCTTAATACAGTGGCGGTGTCGCTTGGAGTATTCCTGCCGTGATATACCAGATCTACCTCAACTACGTTGAATCTTACATTTTGCGTGAGCTTTTCACTGACGGTATCGACCGCCTTTTTCAGCGGGATTATCTTCGTTATCTCTCCGCCCGTCTCATGTGCGCCGTACAGCGGGTCAAAGGAATGCGCCATGTCTATATCGTTCTTTTTTATCATAAGCGCCTGACTTTCCAGAGAAAACTCGTCGGCGTCGTACAATGTCGCGTCCGTTCCGTCGGGAATTATAACGGACTTGCTTATGCTTCTCTCAAACGGTATGGAAGCGCCGACAACCGGGGAAAAGCGGATAAAATACGCGTAGGTGTCATCGGTCATCCGGTACACGTCGATATAGCGTACAAGATACGGCTGCTTGTCCTCCTCATCAAATGGCAGAGCTTCCCAAAAATCGTTTGTAAAGTACTCTATCGCTTCGCCTATCGAGAAGTCGCCGTCGGCAAGCCTGTAAGTCACATCGTTGTTTGTGCCGTCGTTAAAGTATCTGGCTACGCGCTCTTTCCACGCAAATTCGGACATACCGTGACTGAAGGAGAGCACACCCTTTCCCGACTCGCTTAATATCGTCGCAGCCCCGCCCTTGTTAAGATCAAAGGGGTATTTCATAGTTGCGGGCGTATACCATAAGTAATTCCTTTTATACGGCTCGACATATAAAAACCAATCTATATGAAAAGCCTCGTTTTCGATCTCCGCCATATAGTCGGAAATCCTTGCGGATACCGTATATCCGGCGCCGTCAACATTAAGGGACTCTCTTGAGTCGATATTGCCGTCCCACGAGGTAAAGCCCGAATATTCCTCGTTATATTCCCCAAAGAAAAACTCGCAATATTCCTTCAGCTTTTCAACCTTTTCCTTTTCGGTCATCAGCCCTTCTATCTCCTGCTTCTGGGTATTGTGAGACATAATTTCGAGGTCTCGGCATTTATTGATCGCCGCAACGGGAAAGACCATGGTGTTCTCAAAATTAAGGTTCGGATAATCGGCGGCTTTGCACTGTTCAAAATCGGAGCTGTAGTTTTCGGTGGCGGTCTTCATATCTATCGCGTCTGAGCTGTATTCGACAACTTCGTTTATCGGCTCGCTGTCGTTTGTGGAATTGCCGTCACAGGCGGTAAAGAGTAAAATAGTCGCAATCAGTGGTATGATTTTTTTCATGGCGTTGTCCTTTCTGTCGTGTCAGCGTTTGGAAGTCTCGACGTCAAACTCGCCCGTAAGCGCATTGACATATGCGTGATAATATTTTTCGTCGTTAGGGTTGGACATTATAAACCTCCACACGGGAGAAACCGGATATCTTCCTTCTCCTACCCCGTCATTTCCCGAAACGTTTTTCCCCGTGCGGTATACAAGCGCCGTTTCCTCGACCTTGAATTCGACATATCCTGTCATTTTTTCGGAGGTTATTTTCACCGCCTCCTCAAACGGTATTATTTCCGTATGCGGCGTTTCCTCCAATACTCTCCACGCGAGGTAGGTCCCGTAAATATAGTCCACGTCGTCGCTCTTTATCATACCGCCGCTCGCGCCTTCGTTAAAGGGTATGCCGTCGTAGATAGGCGCGGTTCTGAACCAATAGTAATAATGCTCGCTATCCGCCTTATAAACGTAGACCTTATCAACGTGCATTCCAAACACCTTAACGCTGACACCGGGAATTGAGGCAATGTAATCCTCGAAGTTTCTGACAGCGTCCTTTACGGATATTTCTTTGTCGAGCAGCATAAAGCTTTCCTCGCTGTCGGGAGTAAAACAGCCGACATATTCAAAATTTACATCAGAATCGTTAGGAGTGAAGTGCCCCCATGCATAGAATTTTGTTTCTCCGTTGTAAAGATTTTCAAATATCTTCTGAGCAACGCCTTTATTAAAGTAACAGATATCGTTTCCGAACGGGCTCCTCATTGTCAGGGACACGCTGTTTTCGTTTTCGTAAAATTGTTCGTCATAAGAAAAAAACGCGGATGTTTTTGGATTTCCAAGCTCTCCTCTCAAAAACATATTGTAATATTTTCTGTCGTATATCGGGTGCAGCCCCAGGCTGGCAAAATAGTTTTCGCCTCTTATTCTGTTTCCGTTCTCATCAAAATAGACATCGACCTCCTTGGGGTCGGTGGGGAGCGGCGACATATAATACAAACAGTTTTTGTTTAATTCATGCTCCGGGAAAAGATATCCGTAAACGGCTAAAAACTCGTCCAGTGCCTCTTTTTCGGGCAGAGGCTTGCCATACGTCTGATAAAATTCGCTTACATGGTCAAAGCTTTTAGGCACGAGCGAATAGAAGTATTCGTCGGAGACTTTCATGTTTTCCGACTTGTTTATCATCTCCGTTACTTCTTCGGCGGTATAGTATTCCCGCGGGTTGTCGTGGTTGATGTTCGGATCGATGTACGTGCCGTCATTCTCGGAGTCCCCGCCTATGGGAGTATCGCCGCCGCAGGCGGTAAGAAATGTGGCAAGTAAAAGTAGAGGTACAAGTTTTTTCATAATAGTTTGCTCCTTTGTTATGATGTTTTCTTGAAAAAGGAAATCCCCTCGCGAATTACAGGCGGAAATTCCCTTCTGCCTATAAATCGTCCGAGGGGGGTATTTTGTGACTTATTTTTTTAAATTCACAGAAAATTTTTCTCAGAAAAAGCCCATGCGGTAGTTTGTGTCTATACAAAGGCTCTCGGCGGATCTTATCAGCTCTTCGACGGGAAACTTCCCGTTAAGCTCGAATATGTATTCTCCATTGTCCCATACCAGATCGGTATATTCATTCACGGTAGAATAGTACCCGCTCATACCTCCTACGCTTGTCTCAGTAAACCCTGAGAAATTGCTGTTATATTCGAGTGCAAAATCCTCTTTGACAAACTGTACCATCAGAAGATAATCGTCAGCGCCGTTTTTGTAAAACGTGGCCGTTCGGTTCAGACTTCCGCTGTATTCGTTGTAAACATAGCCCTCGGGCAAAACGTCCAGCTTATATATTTCGGAAATGAAATTATTATCGTTCCATTTATCGAGCGACACCACCTCAGTCAGCCCCGCGGCGTTTCTCAAAAAGCCGAACGCTCCCATAAACGAACCGTCAAAGCTCGCGGTGGCCGAAACTCCCGCAAGCGTCATGAGCAAAACCAGCACCAAAGCGATCATAAGCCGCTTTCTTACGGGCATTTTTGCGGCAGTTTTTTCCAAGTGTCTATCGGTGTTCGCACAAAACAGTTGTTTCATTCTGCGGCGGTGACGCAGAGAGAACTTATGCCCGCAAGGCTCTTCAAACGGCATAAAATCCTGCCTTAATACCTCGTCGATAACACTTTCCAAAGTATATTCACCCATTGTTGTACCTCTCAATATATTTTCTGACCTTTTTTCCGGCCTCGGAAAGACGTTTCCTCGCGGCAGGCTCGCTTATCCCAAGCGTTCGCGCTATCTCGGCAGTTGACATTCCGTATCTGACGCGCAGTATCAGCGCGTTCTTTTTCTTTTCGGGAAGCCGCCTGATAAACTCTACCATATCCTCAAAAGCGATCTTCCCCATTACCCCGTCTTCAAGCGAAAGCTCCTCGAATGGTTCAGCTTCCATATCACAGTCTCCGATACGGCAGCCGCGGCGGAAAATGTCTACCGCGATGTTTCTTACAACTATCCCGGCGAAATACAGCTTCTCCGTCTCATTAAGTCCGAAAAAACGCTCGGGTTTATCGGATATCCTCAGAAAAGCCTCCTGGACAGCATCTTCGGCAGCCGCGCTGTCATGCAGCTTTGAAAAGGCTATCATATAAAGTCGGCTTTTGTTTTTCTCATAAAATTCGGCAAGCTCATTGCGCTGTCTGTCCGTTTCAAGAACAGCAAGTGCCGCAGTTATCATAAGATCAGCTCCTTATATCTGCTGTAAGTATTATAACACTATCTTCGGAAAAAGTCAACCGCATATCGGTCAATTATACCATAACCTTGCGGTTAATGAAAACTCCCGAAGCATTTACGGCTTCGGGAACACTTTTGTTGTCTTGTCATTCCATTCCTTTCTTGCGATAAGCGATGAAGAAAAGAGCCGTGACCAGAACAAAGTTGATTGCGATAACAATAATACTCTCGGTTAAATCCTCAAAATTATTATTGACAAGCTGACTTATCTGCTGAGAGTATGTGACTCTTGCTATTTTTTCGATCGTTTTGTTGAACATGGAGAGCATCGGCAGAAAAGAAAATATCAGCATTACAGGCATTGTTATTGAAACAGAGGACATCTGATTTTCCGCGGCAATTCCAATGACAGCTCCGATGAGCATCGAGAGTATTATCCCGACTGCCATGACCGACATAAACTTCGCTGCGTCCGCGCCTTTGTATTCGCACAGCACCGTAAAGACAGCCGCTCCCGCCATACACATTATCCAGATATAAGAGCCTATCCCGATAAGATATTGAACGGGCTTTACATTCGACATCATCAGAACGCGCAGCGTGTTTTTCTCCTTTT
>JAFLUG010000079.1 GCA_022508885.1 Oscillospiraceae bacterium
CGCAGAGCGTTCCCTCCGAGCCGATGAACAAATTTTTGAGCGACAGTCCGCTCGCGTCCTTGACGTTTTTGCCGCCCACGGTAATTATCTCACCGTTCGCGAGAACGACCTCCAGACCGCGCACATAATCCCTTGTAACGCCGTATTTTACGGCTCTCATGCCGCCCGCGTTGGTGCTGATGTTGCCGCCGATAGTTGAGAGCTTTTCCCCGGGATCGGGAGGATAGAAAAAGCCTCTGCTTTCCACAAAATTCTGAAAGTCCTGCAAAAATATACCCGGTTCTACGGTCGCGGTCATCGTCTGCTCGTCAAGCTCAAGGACGCGGTTCATCAGCGAAAAATCGAGGATTATCCCGTCGTCCTCCGGAACGGTAGAGCCTACGAGATTTGTTCCCGCGCCGCGCGGCGTTACGGGGATATGACGCCCGCTCGCGGCTTTAAGAATGCCGCTTACCTCTTCCGCGCTTTTCACAAACACCAGTGCGGACGCGCTGCCTTTCAGCCTTCCCAAAGTATCACTGAGATATTTTTCTTCAATATTTTCGGTTATCACTCGGCTTTTATCGCCGATGATATTACGCAGCCAATCCATTGTTCCTACTCCTTTATTTAAAAGAATTTCAAAATTCATCACTTGACGGCACGCTCCGCTTTGCCGCCAAGTGAGAACCGCGCAAAACTTCCTGCGAAAATTTTGCGCTTTTTGAAATTCGCTCACCCCAAAGCGTTGTTATACATTCCACGCGGGAACAAAGAACCCCTTGTAGTTATCCTCGAAGATTTTCTCGGTATCAGCGGAGCAGAAAGCCTCCGCAACTTTTTTGTATGTTTCGTTGTTAATATCAGAGGACTTTACGGCAATAACGCATACAAAGCTCTTACCAATGAGGTCTATGTCCTCGTAGAAGATCGCGGAGTTAGGGTCAACGCCATAGCTTGCGGCATAGTTTCCGTTTACGACCGCCGCGGCTATCTCGCTGTCGTCTACATACTGATATGTCATAGCAGCATTTACCTCGACAAGCTCGACCTTTGACGAAACTATGTCCGCAGTCGTGGGCATGCTGCCCTCATAATCGCCGAGAGTGAGCAGACCCGCGTTGTCTAGAAGAATAAGCGCGCGCCCGTAGTTGGTAGCGTCGTTTGGAACAGCTATCTTACCGCCCTCGGGAATATCGTTTACGTTTGTGTAGTTTTTGGAGAATATGTTCATCGCGATAACGAATGTATCAGTCAGGATAGAGATATCATAACCGTTATTGCTCTTGTCGTTTTCAAAATACGCGTGGTGCTGGAAGGCGTTCATTTGGATATCGCCGCTGTTGAGGGCGTTGTTGGGAAGAGAGAAATCCGAGAACTGCACAAGCTCTACCTTTATTCCTTCCGCAGCTAATTTATCGATGGTCGGCTGCCACAGATCCTCATAGACCGCGCCCGTAACTCCGAGCTTTACCACCTTGTCCTCACTGCTGTCCGAGCAGCCCGTAAAGGTTAAAACCAATGCCGATAGTACCGCAAGCGCGGCGATTTTGATAAATTTTTTCATAGTTGTTTTCCTTTCTTTCAAACGCAATTTAATGCGTGTTTTTTCTTGCAATAATATTGCCTATAAACTGAATGACCGAAACTATCAGTATCACAAACAGAACCGACACCCAGATTATATCATAACGACCGTAGTTATATCCCCACGTTATCGCGTAATCTCCAAGACCGCCTGCGCCTACATAGCCCGCCATTGCCGTAAGACCGATGAGGTTTATAAGCGTAATGGTCGTGCCGCGCGCAATAGCGGGGATACTCTCGCGAAGATACACGGTGAAGATTATCTCAAGCGGACTTTTTCCCATTGCCTGCGCGGCTTCGATAAGACCGCCGTTCACATTTGCGAGGGCGGTCTCAACCTGCCGCGCGAAAAACGGAACGGAAGCCACCACAAGCGGCACGATAACTCCGCGCACACCGATCTTCGTTCCCATTATAGCTTTGGTGACGGGCAGCAGAATAGCGATAAAAATAACGAACGGAACCGAACGGCAGATATTGATTATTTTGTCAAGTATCTGATGAACTGCCCGCTGTTGTAAAATACCTCCGTCTTTAGTCACAGTAAGCACAATTCCGAGCAGCATTCCTATGACGAACATCACAGCCCCCGACCACGCGGTCATTTGCAGCGTCGCTATTACGCTGTCAAACAATCGGTCGGTGTCAGCCATTACATTGGGGATAATATTGTTAAGCCATTCCATTTTTTATCACCTCCACGGCTACATTTTTTTCTATCAGATACTTCACCGCCTCGGTAATGTTCCCGCGATCTCCGCTTATCACCGCGACAGTGCCGCCTATCGGCGCTCCCTGAACTATGTCCACGTCCGCGAAAACGATGTTAAGAAGTACGCCGAATTTCTGCGTGACCGCGGATATCAGTGGCTCGGAAACGCTCCGCTCGGTATAAGTGAGCTTTACCACAATGTCGTCCTTATCAAGCGGAACCGCGTCGGGATTTTCCGAAAGCAATTCGTGTATCTTCTTTAAATTAGAGGTTGTGGCGATAAAGTCCTTTGTAAGCGCTTTTTGCGGATCGGCGAAAACCGAAAAGGTATCGTTAAGCTCTATAACGTTGCCCTTATCCATGACTGCCGTTCTGTTGCAGATCTCTTTTACCGCCGCCATCTCGTGAGTGATAAGCACTATCGTTATTCCCAATGTTTCGTTGAGACTTTTCAAAAGAGCAAGGATCTGTTTTGTGGTCTGCGGGTCGAGCGCGCTTGTCGCCTCGTCGCATAGCAGGATCTTCGGGTCGTTGGCAAGCGCCCGCGCTATCGCAACGCGCTGTTTTTGTCCGCCCGAAAGAGCGTTCGGATACATTTCCGCTTTGTCCGCGATCTCAACGTGCTCCAACAGCCTTAATGCTTTTTCGCGCATTTCCGATTTGGAAATTCCGCTTCCTTTAAGAGCATAAATAACATTATCAAGAACAGTACGCGAGGGCATAAGATTAAAATGCTGAAATATCATTCCGATCTTTTTACGCGCCGCCCTCAGTTCTTTCGCCGAAAATTTCGTGATGTCCTTTCCGTCAATAAGCACCTGTCCCGAGGTCGGGCGCTCAAGGAGATTTATACAGCGCACCAGAGTTGATTTTCCCGCTCCGGAAAAGCCGATTATGCCGAATATATCACTGTCGTTTATTGTCAGCGTCACATCCTTCACCGCCTCGACCGAATTTCCCGACGAGGAATATGTTTTGCTGATATTTTTAAGTTCGATCAAGCCGCGTCAACCTCCTTTGCCGTTTTAAAACCTATTACTCAGATATGTTTTATAGCTGTATTATATCACCATTTTTCTGAATTGTCAATGTTTTTTTAGAAAAATGTTAAAAACCGTCAAATATTATAAAACATATCAACATTATAGATATTATTTGCTTGAATGTAACAAATCTCAATAAGATCATATAAAACCTATTGGCGAAATAGGCTAAAAGCCGTAAAATCATTACTGTTCTTAAGAAAGGAGGCCGGAACAATGAATCGATATTTCGATGTTGCGATATAAAGAAAGAACGATTATAGGTATGGGGTGATTATTTGGTACTTATAGAAGACGTAAGCAAGACCTTCAGCGGAAAATTCGGAAGGTCGGGGCTTTGACATTTGTGAATAAAATATAATTAAATAGCGATAGTATAGGGATCGCAGCTATCCCCAAACAATGCGAAAACAGGCTTGTCAAGATAACGGTTTTTCAGAAAATGTTCGTAGTGGATATGATTTTCTGATTGCTTATAATTATGAAGGATATCATTCATCTAACCTTTTACGAGAATAATGTTATGTTTGTTCATATTAACGCCAGAAGGTTTGAGAAGATCAAAGGGGAGCGCGAGGATTTGGAGAACAGGCTTTACAGCAGCTTACGGGAATAGGATAAAGACAGACAAGAAAAAGCCGCTTGTGAAAACCTCACAAGCGGCTGAATGTTATCAGATATTCTTCTTCTTTTTCTTAAAGGCAACTGTCGCCACGGTAACTGCGCAAACAATCACAAGTATCGCAAGTATCGCAATAGGTGCCGTTATTCCCGTGTTGGGATTGACATAGTCCACGTCGGTGCTGTTCGAGGGCTCGCTGTCGTCCGGGTCGTCATTGTCATCGTCGCCCTGGTTATTATCGCCGTCGTTCGGTTTGTTGTCACCGTCGCCCGGTTTGTTGTCACCGTCGCCCGGTTTATTGTCGCCGTCGCCCGGTTTGTTGTCACCATTGCCCGGGTTGTTGTTATCACCGTTGCCCGGATTGTTGTCACCATTGCCCGGATTGTTGTCACCATTGCCCGGATTGTTGTTATCGCCATCGCCCGGATTGTTGTTGTCACCGTCGCCCGGGTCAGTGCTGCCGCTTTTGGTGGGTAAGGGTAATGGACCGGTCTCGGGAATTTTAGTGAGGAGCGGACGAACGGGTTTTTTGTCACCATTGTCATTATAGTAGCCCATTTCCCATTCGTGCTCAACTTCGGTCTTGTAATCCCATCCGGCGTTAATAAAGGTTGAATCTGTTGCGAATTGCTCCGCGGATATGGCTTTGGGGTTGTCAAAGCCGTTGTTGTTACCGTCGCCACCTATCGGGACCATCGGCGGGTTTTCCGGGTCTTCCGGGTCTATGCTGAAGTAAAAGCAGTTTTGAGCGGACCCGGTAACATTTGATCCTAAAACTCCGCCAAAATTGCTGTTTCCGCTGACTTCGCCGACATTATAGCAGTCTTTGACATTAACGTCCGTATTTTTTCCGACAACACCGCCCACATTGCTGTTGCCTGTGACTGTGTTAGTATTATAGCAGTTTTGAAGAGCGGCTCCTTCGTTATTGCTTCCCACAACGCCGCCGACATTATCACCGCCGCCGGTAACGGTGCCTGTATTATAGCATATCTCGGTCGTACCGGAATTGTTTCCCACAACGCCGCCGACATTACTGCCTGTGCCGGTGGTATCGCCTGTGCTGTAGCTGATCTTGACCGTACCCGTATCCTTATTTTCTCCCGCAACGCCGCCGACATTATCGCCGGTGCCGGTGACTGTGGCTTCGTTGTTTGTAGACCATTCTACTGTGCCGCTGTTGCTTCCCACAACACCGCCGACATTGCTTTTGCCGCTGACATCGCCATTGTTTGTAGCACCATTATTTTTTTCATCGCGTGTTATTGTGCCGCTGTTGCTTCCCGCGATGCCGCCGACATTATCGCCGGTGCCGCTGACCGAGGCATTGTTTGTACCGCCTTTTATTGTGCCGTTATTGCTTCCCGCAACGCCGCCGACTCTCTCGCCGGTGCCGGTGACTTCGGCATCGGCAAGGTTTGTACAACTGTCTATTGTGCCGCTGTCATTTCCTCCCACAATTCCGCCGACATCGTTAACTCCGTCGACTGTGCCTTTATTATCGCAGTTTTGCACTGTGCCGCTTTTACTATTTTGAGCATTTCCGTTTTTCCCCACAATGCCGCCTACATAATCACTTTCACCACTGACCGCGGCTTCATTTTTACTTTCTTTTATTATGCCGTCATTGCTTCCCGCAACACCGCCAACATTACTGCCGCCGCTGACCACGCCATTGTTTGTACCGCCGGTTATTGTGCCGTCATTGCTTCCCGCAACACCGCCGACATTACTGTTGCCGCTGACCGCGCCATTGTTTGCAGCACCATTATTTTTTGTATCGCGTTCTATTGTACCGCTATTGCTTCCCGCGATGCCGCCGACACTGCTGTTGCCGTTGACCGCGCCATTGTTTGTACCACCTTTTATTTTGCCGCCGTTGTTTCCCGCAACGCCGCCTACCTCTTTATTGCCCTCGACAGAAGCATAGTTTGTGCATTGGTCTATTGTGTAACCTACATTTCCTCCAACAATTCCGCCGACAGGAGTATTTCCTTTGACTGTGCCTTTATTATCGCACTCTTTCACTAAACCGTCGCTTGTTTCGCATTTTCCCACAATTCCGCCGACATTATTGTTAGCGGAAATGCTGCCTTTCTCGGTATTATGGCATTCCGAAACGGTACTGCTTGAGCTTCTTCCCGCAATACCGCCGACATGATTTCCGCTGCCGGTAACTTCGGCATTGTTTGTGCATTCTGTGACTGTAGAGCTTATAATTCTTCCCGCAATACCGCCGACAGCAGTATTTCCGCTGACTGTTCCGTTATTATCGCAGTTTTGCATTTCAGAACCATCGTTATATCCCACAATACCGCCTGTATAATTGACTCCGCCGCTGATTGCTGCATTGTTTACACAGTTTGATATCATGACGCCGTCTTTGCTGTTTTGATTTCTTCCCACAATACCGCCGACATAATTCCTGTTACTGGTGACTTTGACCCAGTTTGTGCAGTATTCTATCGTGCTGTCTATATTATATCCCACAACGCCGCCGACGTATTGTCCCAGGTCATTTTGGTCTGTGGGGTCGTCGGTGTAATTGCAGGTAACATCACCGTAAACGGTAAGGTTTCTGATAGCGCCACCCTCGACATATCCAAACAAGCCCTGAGGAATTATAGTATTGTCATTGGTCGCAGGCCTGCTGAAAGTCACATTGATATACAGCCCCTCTATCTTTTGTTCGTTGCCGTCAAATGTGCCATTGAAGGGATGGTTTTTGTCCATTCCGATAGGCGTCCACTGGACACCGCCAAGGTTAATTTCCTCATCAAGACGGAAATATTTACCGCTGTAGCTCGTTGTTCCGTTGTTTACATCATCCGCCAATTTTTTTAGCTGACTTGCCGTCTCGATACGATACGGATCATTCTCTGAGCCGTCGCCGCCTGCAAAATCCTCTGCTTCCAGAGCAAGCGGCACAGACTCATCTGCGGTCTCCTCCGCATACGCCGTCAAACCCCATACTGGCGCAATCATAAGAAACACCGACATCATCAGAATGACGCTTAAAATGTTCTTGATACACACTGTTTGTTTTCTCATACATTTTACCCCCCATAAAATGTCGTTGAATTGTTTCATCTTCGGCAGATAAATTGTCCGCCTCAGAATGATTTTATCACTTATATTTTATCACTTTTTTCGGGATATGTCAACCGCTATATGTAGCTTGTTGAACAGCATTATTAACTATATAATAAAAATCAACTGCGATACGATGTACACGTCCGCTGACGAGCAAACTCGCGAAAAGGTGAGAAGTGGCGTGAGTATATGACGGGGTTTTACTCCGAGGGCATTTCTTATGCCCTGATTTTCATTGGCGGTTCAATTTTTGAAAAGGGTTTAATTTCAATGACATCTGGCAGCAGATGTTGAGGTAAATCATAAATTTACATCCATTGTCTACAATATTCATATACCCATCTACGTGCTTCTTTTTCAATACCATTTTCTTTTACATATTGACAAAATAACTCGCTTATTTCCTCATCAGACATCTTGTTAAAATACATCGTCCCCAATTTCTCTTGTTCCTCTTTTGTGCAGTTTCTTTCCAAGTACGCCTGATACGCTTCAATCCATACAGGACAATCTCGTCTCATAATTTTTCCTTCAATCATAAATAAAATTAGCTCGCTAAATTCCGATTTATATCAGTAACCCTCAAATCAATGCTTGCCGCTTTGGAGCAAAAAGTCAGTTAATTCAGTTCCCAGCCGTTATCCCCGTGATATATCATCAGCCTGGTCATACCGCCGTCAATACATATATTTTCCCCTGTTATAAATCCCGCCTTATCGGAGCAGAGAAACAGTACCATATTGGCAATATCCATGGGATTTCCCACTCTGCCCACGGGCTGCTGTACAGCGTCCGCACCCTCATATTCCCTGTAATTTGTGTCGATCCAACCGGGAGATATGGAATTTACCCTGACCTTTCCCGCAAGGCTTACCGCAAGAGCATGAGTAAGCGCGAAAATACCGCCCTTTGCGGCTGTGTAGCTTTCGGTCTGCGGCTGGCTCATTCTGTCCCTCGACGATGAAATGTTGATAATAGAGCCTCCGGTATTAAAATACGGCATAAGCAGTTTTGACAGATAAAACGGCGCCGTAACTCCCACGGAAAGAGCATACTGGAACTCCTCATAACTGCACTCGTTAATGCCCCTCATAAGCGGCAGAGCGTTATTTACAAGATAATCAACATGACCGTGCTTTTTTATCACTCCATTCGCGAAGGATTCAAGTACGGCCTTGTCGGAAATGTCCCCAACAAAATGTTCGCTCTCCGCTTTGTCGATTATGCAGACATCTGCGCCGTTCTTTTTGAATTCATTTGCTATGCACTTGCCTATTCCGTTAGCTCCGCCTGTTATAACGGCTACCTTCTCGCTGAACATTTGCTGACCTCCCATTTTGCTTATCTCCTTGGACTTTATGCTTTCATTATATCATAACCGCAAGGTTATGATATAATTGCCCGATACGCACGAAGCAAACCGAAGGTTTGCGGATGTGCGAGGGCATTTTGATCAGTATAATAAAAGCATTTATGCTTTTATTATATCATAACCGCAAGGTTATGATATAATTTCCCGATACGCGCGAAGCAAACCGAAGGTTCGCGTATGCGCGAGGGCATGAGGGCATTTTGATCAATATAATAAAAACATTCATGTTTTTATTATATCATACACAACAGGCAAAATCAATCAACAAATTGAAAAAAGAACTCCCGAAGTTGTTCATGCTTTGGGAGTTTTCATTTTAAGAGCTGTTGCGATAAATCAGACTTTACGGTTTATATTCCTTCCATTCGCCGTCCTGATATATCTCATATCGGCCCCACTGAGGGGTATTGGTATCTCTTCCTTTTATCCTTATGGGGAGCAAAGCGTCATGCTGACAGTAAGGCAACGGGTCATCGAGCATTATCCATCCGCGCTCGTCTATCTTGCTTTGCCATTCTTCCAGAGCTGATTCTTCATCCTCATACCAGTTGTCAAAAGATGAAAATACCGCGTTTAATGATGTGTACAAGTACACATATACATCTTTTTTGCTTTTATGTAATACGATTTTATAAACAGTATCTTTTTTATTGCATTTATACGGATTTTTTAAGTATCCAAGCATTCTCATATTATCACCGCAAATTTTGAAAACCATCAACAATACCTACAGTGTACTTTGCCTTTGATTTTGAGGGTCATAATAACTTTACAGCTTTCATTCTTATCCGCACATAATCCGCATACCATTTCCCGTCTTTATACAGTTCGCCCCGCAGCTCCCCGACCGCTTTATCTATTATCGTTTCTTTTTCTTCCGTATTTTCGATTTCGGAAAATGGAGATTTTACGAACATATTTATCCAGTCTTTCAGACCGTTTTCGCCTTTGAGTTCTGTCGGTCTGTCAAAAAGAACAGCATATATGACCCTGAAGCCAGCGTTTTCCAGAAGCGTTGAATATTCGCTGATAGTCGGGAAATAGAACGGCATATTATAAGTATAATTGCGCTCCTCGAAAATCTTTGCCAGAGCGCCGTGAATAATCCGGTTATTCCCATAACCTCCGAATTCAAACACGAATTGACCATTCTCTTTCAGAGCGTTATGTACGCATTTCAGCATATCACCCTGCCGTTCTTTGTCGATCCAATGAAACACGGCATTTGAAAACACAACATCAACAGGCTCGGGCAGAGAAAAATCGGCAGCGTCCGCCTGGATAAATTCGATGTCCGGATAATTGTTCCTCGCAATATTCAGAAGCTCCCTTGACGCGTCAATGCCTTTTACAATAAAGCCTTTATTCTGCAAAGTCTTTGATAAAGCTCCGTTGCCGCAGCCTAAATCCAGCACAGTACTGTTTTTCTCCGCGGCGATCAGCTCCATTACATCGTTTCCGTACTGATGTACAAAAGAAAAATC
>JAFLUG010000008.1 GCA_022508885.1 Oscillospiraceae bacterium
CGCTCAGGCAAATCAGCAGCCGCAGTCCATCCTCCAGCTCCTCGGCTAATAACCGAAAAGCTGCGTGACGTGGCGTAATGATTTAACAATTGTGCCCTCTCCGAAAGGGGAGGGCATTTATTGTATAAGATGTTAAAGGTAAGAAGCAGCGCGCTGCTTTTTACCTATGACCTCTGAAGGGAGAAAAAATATGAAATTGTCAATAGGAATGATAGTAAAAAACGAGGAAAAATATCTTGAAAGATGTCTTACCGCGTTAAAACCGATACTGGAAAACGTTGACAGCGAGCTTATCATCGCCGATACGGGCTCTACCGACAGGACTGTCGAAATAGCAAAAAAATTTACCGAAAACGTGTTTCACTTTGAGTGGATAAACGACTTTGCCGCCGCGAGAAACTCCACCTTAGACCACGCCAGGGGCGAATGGTATATGTACATCGACGCGGACGAGATAGCGCGGGACTGTACAGGTATCATCAAATTTTTCAATTCGGGAGATTACAAAAAGTTCAACACCGCCGTTTGTTCGCTGAGAAACTATTTCGATACGGTCAAGCCCGATGGATATAGCCTTATGAAGAGCACCAGACTTTTCTCTGCTAAAAACGGGGTAAGGTTTAAAAATCCTATCCATGAGATCATAACCGAGATTTTGGGTCCGATAGCACAGTTAGATCTGGTTTTTGACCATTATGGCTATGCCATAAGCGAAAACGGAGTTCCAAACGGAGTCGCGAAAAAAAAGGCGGAGAGAAATCTCCCTCTTTTGCTTGAGGAACTTGAGGAAAGCGAAGCTCGCGGAGAAACACAGGACCCCCGCGTATACAGCCAGATCGGCGATTGTTACAGTATGACCAATAAAAGTGATAAAGCGCTTGAATATTATAAAAAAGGTTTTGAAGCCGCAGACAAAAGCTCTATTACGGTCATACATTATTACAGCAGCATTCTGGCAGAAATGGTGTATATAGGTCTTAATGACGAGGCGATGGAGCTCTGCAACAAATATTTCAGCAAAGAAAATATTGCGAGAAAAAAACCATTGGCGACAGACTGTTTCGTTTATGTATGCAGAGCAAGGATCAATTTTAAATTGAAAAATTATGACGAAGTCATATCGGACCTTATCCCGGCTTTTGACATTTACGACCGATATATCAATAACCGGCTTGTCGCCGAGGATACGTTGG
Source organism: Oscillospiraceae bacterium (assembly GCA_022508885.1). GTDB lineage: Bacteria > Bacillota > Clostridia > Oscillospirales > Ruminococcaceae > CAG-115. The sequence continues at coordinate 1,194 of JAFLUG010000008.1, forward strand.
TTACCGGTTTCAGGGTATCTCCGAATAAAATAAAACTTAGCCTGTTCACTTTTGGCCGCGCCTGCGAAGAAACAGGAAGATATAAAGAAGCGGCGGAAGCGCTTAAAAATTTTACGCTTTCGGAATGTCTGTCCGACTCTTCTTTTATGCGCAGCCATATCCGTCAGCGTATAAATATGATGGAGCATACGGATTTTTCCTCGCTTGCGGTTCTCTATAACAAGCTTGACGAGCCTAACAATGAGCTGCTTGTAAACGAGATGTTCTGGCATATATTTGAGACAAATAAGCCTGAGCAGGTCATCGCCGCTGTAAAGAAGATTATCAAGGGAGACAAGCGTCTCGAGGAGACCGTCAGGTTATACGAGTATTTCGTTTTGAGAAAAGACCTCACCTTTGAGGCGGTAAAAAAGTATATTGAAAAATACGGCGCGCTGGGAAACGAGAATATTCTTTGCCTTATGATGAGAGCCAGCTTTGATATAACGCCGTTTATCACCGCCGATAGTATAGACGCCGGAAATAGCGCGGGCAGCGTATTCTTAAATCTCAGATCTGCCGCGAAGCTTTTCGCGGAATATGATATAAACGCGATATCTCCCGAGGGTCTGGAAAAAGCCGCCGCGTTATACAAATTGGCCTTGTCCGGCGCGCAGCAGAACAAAGCCGAGATCACGCCGCTGTTTGAGAAGTTCGGAACGATCGGGACGAGGTGGTTTGAAAACTACCCGGATTCGGAGAGTTTCCCCGATGATATTAAGGCCGCGCTGATGGCGAATACGGTAACAATTGCGCGAAACGCGGGAAACAACGAGCTGTGTGAAAGTGAGCTGACGGGGATGGCGCAGACTTTCCCGGATCTCGCGCCGATAATCTGGGCTTACAGCAAGGAGGCGGGACTTGATGTTAAAGTAAAACAAGCCAAGCAGAAAAATGATTTCCACTTCGATATGGGAAGCACGTACGGTAAAAAAAACGTCAGCCTCAAAATAGGAAACTTGCTTGAACAAAGCTCCGCAAAACCGTCAGAACCCCCAAAACCCCCAAAACCCAAAGATGAGTTCGCCGCGCTCGCGCAGCAGTTCAAACAGAATATCCGCTCTCTGACAGATGCGGGAAAATTTGACGATGCGAAAGCTCTTATCGCGGAGTATGAAAAACTTTGCCCAAACGATCCCGAGCTCGGGGAACTTAAAAAGCTGTCCGTACCTGATACGGTATCGGAATTTGAAAAGCTGTCGAAGCAGGTCAAGCAGAACATTATCTCTATGATAAATGCCGGAGACATTGCAGGCGCGCAATCGCTGACAGCGGAGTACGCTCAGCTTTGCCCCGACGATCCGGAGCTCAAACTTATCAAACTGCGTATATTGGCAAAAAATAAAAACGAGTGATATTCTTAGCCGGATATAAGCAATGCGAAAATAAAATCCCCCGAAGGCGGCTCGCCTTTAGGGGATTTTTCCTTTATATCGGATTATTTGAGCAATTAAAGCTCGTTTCTGTTTTCAAGCGCCTTTGCTAACGTCACATCGTCGGCAAACTCCAGCGCCGAACCCGCGGGAAGTCCATAAGCAAGCCGCGTGACTTTAATTCCCATAGGCTTGATGATCCGCCCGAGGTACATCGCGGTGGCCTCTCCCTCAACAGTCGGATTTGTCGCCATAATGACCTCTTTTACGTCGGATAGCCTCGATATAAGTTCCTTTATCTTAAGATTCTCGGCAGTTATCCCGTCCATTGGCGATAAAAGCCCATGCAGAACGTGATAAAGTCCGTCAAATCCGCCCGCGCGCTCAAACGCCGAAACGTCCTTGGGCGATTCAACTACGCAGATCACGTTTTTGTCGCGGTTGTCATCAGAGCAGATAGAGCATTGCTCGCGCTCGGTAAAGTTCTGACAACAGCGGCATAAATGCACGCTTTCTCGCGCCTTTATTATGCTTTCCGCAAAGGCCCTGACCTCGTTTTCAGGAAGGTTAAGCATATGGTATGCCAACCTCTGCGCCGTTTTCATTCCGATCCCCGGAAGCTTCGCAAACTGCTCTGCCGCAAGAGCCAACGGCATTGACACAAATTCGGACATATTTCAACCTCGCTTTAGTTTTATACCTTTACTCTATATGATCTTTACTTCCGCCGATCCCGAGTTCAATACGACCCGATAATCGCGCAAGCGATATATGTTTACGGAATTTTCGGGCAGCTCATACTTTGTGTTTGTAAAGTATACCGCAAGCTTCGCCGACGTCTGCGGCGAGCGTCTGATCGAGCCGTGACAGAGAATAATATCCGCGCTTGCTTCGCTGTCGGAAACCGCCGCCGAAGCAAGCGTAATTCCGTTTACGCTGAACACTGATTTTTTATCGACGATCTTCGCGGATATTCCCGAAATGCTGTCACTGAGATAAATACTGTCGATTTCGACCAGCTCTGAAAGCTCGCTGAGCGCAAGTTCTCCGCTGAAATCCGCTTCGAGAGCTGCCAAGGTTTTGATATTGTACGCGCCGTGTTCCCGCATACACCGCGAAATGTCATCTGCAAGGCCCACGCCGCTTCCAGCAACAAACACGTCCGCCGAATTTTTACATATAACGATCGCCGCGCTTGTGGTGCTGTTTCCTACAAAGCGTATCTCACAGCGGGTCTCGTTTGTATAAACCATAAGCCCGATGGAGATAGTCGAAACCACAGCAATTTCCAACGCGCATTTACGCAGTGTTTTCATATTTCCAAACGCCGCCGCCAATACAAGAACAGCACAGATAGCCGCCAATATCCAGGCTCCCGTGAAATCAAGGTTGATAAACGCCGTTCGGCTTTTACCGAAAATATTGACTATCATAACGATCAGTCTTGTCGAAAGCCCGACCGGTACGGCAAAAACTCTCGCCCCCGTTATTCCGAGAAGCAGCATAAACGTCATTCCTACCGCCAGCAGCGGCATTACCAACATCGACGTAAACACCGCGTTAAGTGAAACCCCCTTGAAAACCGCAGCGCTTATCGGCGCGGTACAAATAACCGCGCACATCGACGAGAAAAATACCGTAATTATCGGGGAGACAAATTTCGCCTTATCAGGCAAGAGTTCAGCGATCTTAGTCCCTATGGCAGGACCCGCGACGCCCGCGCCAAGAACACCCAAAACCGACATCGCAAAGCCTATGTCAAGCACCGCCTGCGGCATAAAAGTCAGGATCGCGCAAACTGTAACGCAAAGCGAATTAAGCGTGTTTGAACGTCTGTAAAACAACGGCGCGACGCTCATGATGAAAAACATAAGCGACGAGCGTATGACCGAGATCGACGCTCCGAAGAAAACAACCGCAAACGGCGTTATTAAAAACGAAAACACAGCCCTTGCCCTGCGGTTTTTACTCGGAAACAACTGAAGCAAAACCGAAGCCAGAACCGCGAAGTGCGCTCCCGAAACGGCGGTAAAGTGCGAAGCTCCGCTTATCCTTATGCGCTCGGAAAACGACTGAGAAAGCCCCTCGTCCTTTCCGAAAAACATTGATAAAGCAAGCTCGCGATCGTCTCCGAAAACCGCCGAAGAAAGCTCGTTTATCATTTTTCCGCGAAGTTTTTCCACAATCACTTCAAACGTATAGACAGGTCTTTTTATCTCAATGTACTCCGAAACAGTTCCCGAAAGTAATATACCCTTTGCAAGATTTATTATCTCGTTTTCCCTGTCAGCTCTCTCCAGCCCGATAACCGCCACGGCTGTGTCTCCGACCTCGACCTCGCTTGCTCCGGTAAGCTTTACGGCCGCTCGAAATGAATCGAGATTCATCTCGCCGATAAACTGCCTTGTATCCCCCGAATCGGAAGTAACCTCCGTCACCTTTACCTCAGCACGCACCGTCTTATCCGCGTAGCTTAATATAACCGAGCTGTAAACGCAGGTATATATCAGCATCACCGCGGCGCCCACCGCCGCTCCCGCCGAGCAGACCGCCGCCGTTTTCAGTCTTCGCGCGAAAACAATTGTAAAAGCGGCGGCAGCGGCGAAAAGAATTCCGCCCGCAAAACCGCCGCCGAAATATGCTGTCAGCGCTCCCGCCGCCAGAAAAGGCGCAAAAAGTACGGGCGGGAGTTTTAAAAGCTCATCTTTATCCAACGAAACTCAGAACAGTCCCGGCATAGTTACGCCGCCCGTAATTTTCTCCATTTCCGCCGTACTGTATTCCTCGATCTCGGCAATAACCTCATTTACTCCGCTGATGATAAGATCCTGAAGCATCTCGATATCCTCGGGGTCAACCGCCTCGGGCTTGATAGTTACGGCTTTAAGCTTTTTGTCGCCTGTCATTATAAGCTCAAGCGCGCCTCCGCCGACCTGCTTTTTAAATTCTCTCTGCTCAAGCTCTTCCTGAACGCGGGCGATGTCCTCCTGCATTTTCTGAGCTTTTCTTACCATCTGGTTCATATTCGCGTTGGAATTCTGGTATTCTTTTGGCAGTCTTGATTTCATAATATTTTCCTTTCGATTTTTATCAAAGCCATGCGGCTTGTGTCAACCTATTTTAACCTATTTTTACATCAATGCCAAGGCTTTTCGCCTTTTTCAACAGCTTTTCCACTTCGCTCTGCTTTTCGGAAGAGTTCTCCTCAGACAGGTCCTTTTCTATTTTAAGGACTATCGGATAACCCAGCGCCTCCGACAGCTTTCCCTGCAATTCGCTCAGCGTGTCGTTATTCGCGTTGTTAAGCAAAAGCGTTCTGCCCGAGCGTACAGTAAGCACTCCGTTTACAAGCTCCGCTGTAGAGCTGTCCAGAAGCGTCTGTGTAAACCTGTCGCACTTTCCGATCGTCTCGAGCCATTCTTCGGGGGAAATACTTTCGGGGATCTTCGGGCTTTCGTTCTGCTTTTCTTCGGGAGCTTCTGACTCCTTTGTATTTTCATTTTCCCGCCCGTCCAAAACCGGCGGCTCTGTGTTTGTCTCAACCGGCGGTTCTTGGAAAACAGCTTCGGGAGCGTTTTCCGAAACATTCTCCGAATTATTTTCCGAAGCTTCCTCACGGCTATTCTCCGCTTTGGAGTTCAGCTCGAAAACTTCCTTCGCCACCTCGCGCATTCTCGTAAGGTTTATGAGATTTCCGCGCGACATCTGCTCGGGCGGAGTAGGAATAAACTCCTCTTTCTTCGGCTGTTCTATGCGGTATTCTCCCCGCCTTGTCACGGGTCTTTCGCCGCTGTCCGCCGCCGCGCCTGTACACATTTTAACAAAGCACATCTCCGCATAGGTCTTGCGCTGTCGGGTCTTTCCTATCCCGTCCGCGCATTCACGCAGAATCGTAAGGCATCTGAGAATATCCCCCAGCGTAAACATCTCGGCGGATAACTTCGCGTTTTCATACTCCGACGGCATGCACGAAAGCAGGTCCGTATCGTCCGGCGCGGTCTTGCACAGCATAAGGTCGCGGAAATGACCCGAAAGCTCGTCCACAATAACCGCCATGTCCTTCGACTGTCTGTGAAGCTCCGACAAAAGCCTTATACAGCCGCCCGTATCGCCGCCCGCTATCATTCGGGAAAAGTCGAACAAATATCTGTTATCCGCCACTCCCGCGCAGTCGCGCACTATCTCACCCGTAACATGATCATCCGTCGAAGCGCATCTGTCCAGAATCGACAGCGCGTCTCTCATTCCGCCGTCCGAAAGCCTTGAAATAAGCAGCGCCGCGTCCTCGTCAAGCTTTACGCCCTCTTTATCCGCTACCTCAAGCAGCCTTTCCGCGCTTTTCGCCGCGTCAACTCTGCGAAACTCAAACCTCTGACATCTCGAAACGATCGTCGCGGGAACTTTATGCAGCTCCGTTGTTGCCAGAACGAACTTAACGTGCTCGGGCGGTTCTTCAAGCGTTTTCAACAGCGCGTTGAACGCCTCGGTCGTAAGCATATGCACCTCGTCGATTATATAAACCCGGTACTTACAGCTTACAGGAGAATACGAGACCTCGTCCCTAAGCTGTCTTACATCGTCCACGCCTCTGTTGGACGCCGCGTCCATTTCGACGATATCCGTCGCCGACCCGCTTAATATCTCCTTACAGCTCTCGCATTCAAGACAGGGGTTTCCGTCCTTGGGAGCTAAGCAGTTCACCGCCGCCGCGAATATCTTCGCGCAGGTCGTTTTTCCCGTTCCTCTCGAACCTGTAAACAGGTACGCGTGAGCCGCCGCGCCGTTTTTTATCTGGTTTTTCAGCGTAGTGGTGATATGCTCCTGCGAGATAACGTCGTCAAATGTCCTCGGACGGTATTTTCGATATAAAGCAAGATACATTCACTCACCGCCGTTCTTGATAAAAAATTCAGCTTGTACAAAAAGCCTGATTTCAGACTGTCGAGAAAGTCCCAGATGCTAGGAAGCGGCTTGTCAGCCAGCCTTTGTGGCTGCTGACCAAGCCGCTGACAACGCAGATGGGGCTTTATCGACAGTCTGAAGTGTTCTCGATTATGGACGCAAACTGACCGTACACACACAGCTATCCGCTTAATGCTGCTCGGTTCCCCGCCTGACATGGTTCACGGCGCAGTGCTGTCGGGGCCTGCGCCCATAATCGAAAACACTCGTTACAAATACACATTATATTATACACTATTCCGGCATAAAAATCAAGTACTTTTTCAAACTTTGTCGTCACGCGGTCCTCCTGTCATTTGTTTCTCAAAACATATTGAAATTTCCCGCATATTATGGTATAATGGTATGTAATTTTATAATATTTTAATATGAGAGGTATTTATATATGAGCAAAGTGGTAAAATTCGGCGGAAGCTCGCTTGCCGACGCAAAGCAGTTTAAAAAGGTCGCGGATATAATCCATGCCGACAGCGAGCGTTGTTATGTTGTTCCCAGCGCTCCCGGAAAGCGCTTTTCGGACGATACGAAAGTAACGGATATGCTTTATCAGTGCTATGAGAGAGTCCTCACCGGCGAGGATTTCGCAAAGGCTTTCGCCCCTATCAGAGAACGCTATAACGGAATAATCAGCGAGCTCGGTCTTTCCCTGTCGCTCGAGGACGAGTATGTAAAGATCGGAACAAAGCTCCGCGCGGGCGCAAACCGCGAATACGCGGCTTCGCGCGGCGAATATCTCAACGGAATTATTCTCGCGAATTATTTAGGCTTTGAGTTTGTGGACGCGGCAAAGGGAATTTTCTTCGACCGCGAGGGAAAATTCGACGCTGATGTTACAAACGCCTGTCTCGGCGCTATCCTTGACAGAACTCCCAAGGCTGTCATTCCGGGATTTTACGGCGCGATGCCCGACGGCTCGATAAAGACTTTTTCGCGCGGCGGCTCGGACTTTACCGGCTCAGTCGTAGCAAAGGCGGCAAACGCCTCGCTCTATGAAAACTGGACGGACGTTTCGGGATTTCTTGTCGCCGACCCGCGTATAGTAAAAGACCCCGAGGGAATTGAAGTGATAACCTATTCCGAGCTTCGCGAGCTTTCGTACATGGGCGCGGGAGTTCTTCACGAGGACGCTATCTTCCCCGTAAGAAGCGCGAATATCCCCATCAACATCAAAAACACCAACGCTCCCGACGACAAGGGAACGCTTATTGTTCCCACAGCCGACAACATTCCCTCAAAGTATCAGATCACAGGCATCGCGGGCAAAAAGGACTTTTCCGCTATCTCGATAGAAAAGGACAGAATGAACACCAGCAAGGGCTTTATGCGCAGACTTTTGCAGGTGCTTGAAAACCACGAGGTATTCCCCGAGCATATGCCCACGGGAATAGATACCATAAGCGTTGTCGTAAACTCCCATGAGCTTGACGGCCAGCGCGACAAGCTCGCCCAGAGAATACGCGAAACTGTCCGCCCCGATCATTTTGAGATAATCGACGGACTCGCGCTTATCGCCGTCGTTGGACGCGGAATGAAGTCAGTAAAGGGAATCGCCACCCGCGTTTTCGCCGCGCTTTCCCACGCCGACATCAATATCCGCATGATAGACCAGGGCTCGTCCGAGCTTAACATCATAGTAGCGATCGACGAAGCTGATTTTGAAGACGCGATAAGAGTGATCTACGATATGTTTATTCTCAGTGAGCAATAAGCTTAGTGTGCATACCGCAGACCGCGAATTTCAAAAAGCACGAAATTTTTCTAAAGAAAAATTTCGTGCGGTTCCGATTTGACGGCAGCTCCGCTGCCGCCAAATCGTGAATTTTGAAATTCTATTTAGATAGGGGTAATTATGAGCAGAGCTGACGATATTTTTATTCAAAATTGCCGCGATATTCTGGAAAACGGAGTTTCCGACGAGGAGTTTTCCGTTCGTCCGCACTGGGAGGACGGAACGCCCGCGCATACGATAAAGCGATTCGCTTTGGTAAACCGCTATGATCTGTCCGAGGAGTTTCCGCTTCTTACGCTCCGCAGAACCTTTTACCGCTCGGCGATAGAGGAAATATTATGGATATATCAGAAAAAGTCGAATAACGTAAACGAGCTTTCCACGCGGATATGGGACGCGTGGGCTGACGAAAGCGGCTCTATCGGAAAAGCCTACGGCTATCAGATGAGCGTAAAGCATAAGTACCCCGAGGGCGAGATGGATCAGGTAGACAAGGCGCTTTACGACTTAAAGCACAATCCCGCCTCGCGCAGAATTTTGCTTACAATGTACGTTCCTCACGACCTCAACGAAATGGCTCTCGCGCCGTGCGCCTATTCGCTCACTCTCAACGTAAGCAAGGGAAAACTCAACGCGATACTCAACCAGCGCTCTCAGGATATGCTCACCGCGTCAAACTGGAACGTCTGCCAGTATTCGGCGCTTGTGATAATGCTCGCAAAAGCGAGCGGACTTGAAGCGGGAGAGCTTGTACACGTTATCGCCGACGCGCATATCTACGACCGTCATATTGACACAGTCAAGCGCCTTATAGAGCAGAAGCCATTTCCCGCGCCGAAAATGAACGTCGAGGATATAACGGATTTCTACAAGTTTACGAAAAACAGCTTTACCGCCGAGGACTACAAGTTCCACGACTTTACAGAGAAAATTCCGGTTGCGATTTAATTAAGGAGATATTATGACCGAAGAAAAAAAGCTTGCGTTACTTATAGACAGCGACAACGTTTCGGCAAAATACGCGCAGTTTATTCTGCAAGAAGCCGCAAAGTTCGGCGAGCTTACCTATAAGCGCATCTACGGCGATTGGGAAAAGGGCGGAAACGGCTGGCACTATCCCGCGCTGAACAACTCCATTATGCCCGTTCAGCAGACGACATATATCACGGGAAAAAACGCCACCGACTTTTCGATGATAATCGACGCAATGGACATTCTTTATACGGGAAACGTCGACGGCTTTGTACTTGTCACAAGCGACAGCGACTTTACGCGTCTCGCGATAAGACTTCGCGAGGCGGGAAAAACAGTAATAGGGATAGGCGAGGTAAAGACCCCGCTTCCTTTTACCTCAAGCTGTCACCGTTTTATTTATCTCAATCAGCTCTGCGAGCCTGCTTTCACCTATGATGAAAAATTGCTCAGAAAAGCTGTTCTGGATTACGTTTCCGAAAACGACGACGGAAGACTCGACCTGCTTAAAATTCAGGGCTTCCTCACCTCAAAGTACGGGAATATAAATTACAGCTCGATAGGCTTCAACCGTTTCTCAAACTTTATCGACAGCTTTCCCGAGTTACGCCGCAACAGCACCTTTGTCACGCTTAAAAATTCTCCCAAGAAAGCCTCAAAATCAGCCGAAAATCTCCCGACAGACCGCGAGATAACCGAGGTGATCGTCGGCTACTTAAAGCGCAAGGACGGCGGTCATGAGGACATTTCAAAGATAGAACAGTACGTCACAGCGACATTGGGAAAGATAGACTACTCGCGTTTCGGCTCTAAACGCTTCGCGAAATTTCTTGATAAACAAAGCGCGCTTTACCGCAAAAGCACATCTGTTTACCTCGCGGAAAACGCCGCAAAGCCCGAGCCTAAAAAGTCCGTCGCTCCCGAAGAAAAACTCCCCTCGGACAGCGAGATAATAGATGTTATCGTAAACTATCTGCAGTCGGCGGAAAACGGAGCTTCCAAGCTGTCAGATATCGAAAAGCAGGTTGAAAGCTCCTTCGGAAAAGTCGATTTCTCCCGATTCGGAGCAAAGACTCTCGCGAAATTTCTCGATATGCAAAGCGAGCTTAACCGTACAAACAACTCCGTCGCTCTTTCGGAAAGCAAGCCCGAGCAGAAAACATCCGCAAGCTCCGCCGAGATTTCGGATAATATATCTAAGCCCCAAAACAGGAAAACCAAAAAGTCCGCAAATGCGGAAATTCACGAAAAACCCGAGCTTAATACAGTCAAACGCGAAATACAGATACAGACTGTCCGTCATGAAAACAGCATTTCGCTTCCCGCGCTCGGAAAAATTCTCCGTGAAAAATACGGCGACAATTATCTCAAGGATATCGGAGCCGTAACGCTCAAACAGCTTGTGACAGCCGTCGCGGGCGTAAAGCTGAAGGGTAACTCGATAAAGATCGACGAGGATTTTATAAACCAGACCGAGCAGATAGAACAGTTTGTCTGCGATTTTGTCGCGAAAAACAAAAAGGTGAGCATAAAGTCGCTTTCAACTCAGATAAAAAAGAAGTTTTCGGGCTTTGATTTTACCGACTACGGCTATTCGCGCTTTTCGGATTTTATAAACGCGATAGACGGAGTAAAGGCGGACAGATATTATGTCAAAACAGAGTAATCAGACTGCCAATAAACCCTCATCTGCTTTGTTCAGCTGAACTTCAGCTTTGCCGCACCACGGCAGCCACAAAGGCTGGCCGTGGCACGGCTTTCGTGCATATGAGGGCTTCTTGACAGTCTGAAATAAAGCCTTTTATACCAGAATATAAAAATCGGAAAGAATGTGAAAGCCGTGAAGAAAGAAATAATTTACAGCCTTTCGGGACTTTACCGCGACGATTTCCGCGTTACGGGATACCGTTTCGGCAAAGGCGAAAAAAGCTGTTGTATAATCGGCGCGCTTCGCGGAGATGAGATCCAACAGCTCTATATGTGCGGAAAGCTTGTTAAGATACTTTCAAAACTTGAAAAGCAGGGCGACATTGCCCACGACAAGGAAATACTTGTGATCCCCTGCGTCAATAACTACGGGATAAACACAAACCGCCGCTTCTGGTGTCTTGACAACACCGACATAAACCGAATGTTTCCGGGCGACGAAAACGGCGAAACGACCGAGCGCGTTGCCGCGGGGATATTCCGTGAGATAAAGAGCTATCAATACTGCGTACAGTTTGCGTCGTTTTATATTTCGGGAGGTTTCGTTCCTCATGTTCGCATGATGGAAACAGGCAAGGAAAACACCTCTCTCGCAAACCTTTTCGGACTTCCGTTTGTCGTTCTCAGAAACCCCACGCCGCTCGATAAATCGACCCTCAATTATAATCTCCGCCTTTCGGGAACCTCCGCGTTTTCCGTTTATACAGAAAGCAAGGAGCAGATAGACGAAAGCTCGGCAAACGTGGGGGTTTCCGCAGTGCTTCGTTTTCTGTCGAGAATGGGAATGGTAAAGTATAAATCGCTCGGCGGTTCTATGGGAATAACCGTAAACGAGGACGACCTGATGAACGTCCGCAGCCCCTCCGCGGGAATTTACCGTTCTGTCTGTGAAATAGGAAGCGAGGTCGCAAACGGCGATCTGCTCGCCGAAATTTACCACCCCTACGACGGGGAAATTATCGGCGAAATAACCGCGCCCGTTGACGGAATAGTGTTCTTCGCTCATCAGAAGCCGCTTATCGCCGAACGCGAGCTTGCCTTTAAAATCGTAAAAAGGATGCACAACTGATTAAACCGCCCTTTTGCAAAATGCACAGGGGCGGTTTTTTAGTTTTCAGTGTAGGTTTAATTTAACTCTTGTTTACGTTCCTTTTTGCTGTTCACCAGCGGCTTTGTATTTCCGATAAGGTTCATAAGGTGTGTGCTCTTTTCAAAAACAAGCTTGAACAGCAGCACTCCCAATACGCAGACCACGACCGCCTCTCCGAGCGCGACCGTTCCCGCGCTGAACCAGAACGGTTCTCCGCATAAAAACAGCTCAAATCCGACAATAAACCCGTTGCTTATTACAGGCAAAAGCGAGGCGACATAGATGTTTTTGATGTAGTACATGGGTATAACCGCAACCGCCGTAGCAAGCGTTCCGAAGATAATGTCGTAAAGACCGAACGGGCTGAAAAGATTCGCGATAAAACAGCCCAATATCATCGACGCGCAGTAGTCCTTGCGGTAAAAGCACAACAGCACCAGCGCTTCGGAAAATCTGAACTGAACCGCGGCGTATGACAGCGGAGCTATCACTAAAGTTAAAACCGCGTAAGCCGCCGCGACCAGCGCAAGCCTTACCATGTTTTTCGTGTTGAAAATTTCATTTTTCTGCATAAAAAAATCTCCTTGTTTTTTTACAATGGTTAGCAGGGACAACATTGTATGAAAGGCGTCAGGCAGCCGATAAGCCCTCATCTGCTTTGTCAGCCGTGACACGGCAACCAGATGGTTAGCCGTGTCACGGCTTAGGGAGATTGCTTGCAATATCCCGTGCATCTGGAGGCTTCTCGACCGCCTTATAGCAGATTCTTAAAATAGCTTAAAATACTGCCAGCCTTTATTTTTGACATTTACTATTATACCACTGTTATTTACGCTTTTCAACCCCTTTTTTAAAAAACAGTTGATTTTATTAAAAAAATATGCTAAAATAGAAATGTATACATTATAATATATATTCAATTTAATTCAAGTTTCAGAAAGGCACTTTACCATGTCGGATTATTTAGACAGTCAGGAACTTTTATCCGAGCTCGCGGACGAGCTTTCCAAGGTCATAAAAGGAAAAAACAACGTACTTTTAATTGTTCTTACCGCGCTTCTTGCGAGGGGTCACGTTCTTATAGAAGACGTTCCGGGAGTAGGAAAAACAACGCTCGCCATGGCTCTGGGAAAAGCCACGGGACTTGCGTTCCGAAGGGCGCAGTTTACTCCCGACGTTATGGCGTCGGACATTACCGGCTTTACAATGTACAATAAAGAAGAAAACTGCTTTGAATACCGCGCGGGTCTCGCGCTTACAAATATCCTGCTTGCGGACGAGATAAACAGAACGTCCCCGAAAACACAGTCCGCTCTGCTTGAGGCAATGGAGGAAAAACGCGTTACGGTTGACGGAGAAGTACATCTGCTGCCCGAGCCGTTTATGGTCATCGCCACGCAGAACTCCGCGGGATATGTCGGGACATTCCCTCTGCCCGAGGCTCAACTCGACCGCTTTATGATGAAAGTAAACATGGGTTATCCAAGCGTTGAAGAAGAGGCGCAGATAATGCTGGACAGGATATACGAAAATCCTGTGGATAACGTCAGACAGGTCATGACCGCCGACCAGCTTTTCGATTGTATTGAAGAAGCCGAAAGCGTTACATTCGCGGAGAGCCTTTGCAGATATGTAGCCGAGCTTGCGGCGGCGACAAGAACTCACCACGCGGTAGAGCTCGGGGTAAGTCCCAGAGCGTCAGTCGCTATGATGCAGGCGGGAAGAGCCTATGCCTATCTTCGCGGAAGAAATTATGTTATTCCCGAGGATATCGTAAGACTGCTAATTCCCGTATTCGAACACAGAATTGTATTAAAGCAGGAGGCAAGACTGAAAAAATATACGGCAAAGCAGATATTAGAGGATGTTGTCGGTATGGTTACTCCTCCGATAACAAAAAAATAATTATGACGAAGAATCGTTTGATATACGGAACGCTTGTCTTTTTCTGCCTTGTGTTTTCAATGGCATACAGGTCGAATTTCTCGGCAGTATTGCTGATTGCCGTAGTTTTATATCTGCCCGCCGCGGCAATATTTACGGCGGTTTCGCTTTTGCTCGCGGACGTAAGATTTATCAGCGGAAATTACGTCGGCGAAAAGAACGTGCGTTTTAATTTTGAGCTTGGGATAAAAAACCGCTTTATCATGCCGTTTGTTCCTATCGAGCTTTTGTGCCGGATACCTGACAGCGAAAGAGGCGTTTTTGAAGAGCGCCGGATCTTTGTCACTCTCCAGCCCTTTGGATATACGACGCTTGTTATTAATGGAATGCATAAATACAGAGGGCAGTATAAGACAGAAATTAAGAAGATATATGTTGTAGACCCTCTTGGAATAGTTCGTTTTTCCAGAAAAATTAACCGTGAGATAACCATGCTTTTCCTGCCGAGAAGATTTACGCTTGAAAAGCTGTTTAACAACTCCGAGGGAGAAGCCTCCGTTTCGCGTGCAGTCGCGAAAAACGCGGAAAGAGATGATTTTTCCCATGTCCGCGATTACCGCGAGGGAGATATTTTACAGCTTGTGCACTGGAAGCTCACCGCAAAATCCGACAGCATCATGATAAAAGAATATGAAAACATAAGCGATAAAAACGCGAGGATACTCTGCGATTTAGGCAGCTGCAAGGGAAAACATGACGTGCTTCTCAGCGTTGATACGGTCATTGAGACCGCGCTTGCGTTCGCTAAATCCCTGCTTAATGAAAACATCGGCTCGGCTGTTGATCTTGGCGATGTTCTGCGAAAAAATATAGTCACGGTAAAAAGCACATCAGACTATGAAAGATTGTACGAGCTTATGTCAATGATACCCGCCGACGCGCCCGTATGTGATATCGGCACAATGCTGTCCGGAACCGAGGAGGGCAAGCAGTCGATCGTTGTACTGATAACCGCAGAGCTTAACGAGCAAACCGTGTTCTGGGCAAACTCCGCGCTGAAATTCGGCTCGGTGATCATTGCGTATATAAATTTGGAAAACGCTCCCATCGAACGTGATTATTGGGAGGAAAAATTCAGCCTTATAAATATTCGCGCACCGGGCATAAACGCTTTAAGAGAGGCAACGGCGATTTTTCAAGAGAGAGCTTAACACGGTTCTATACCGAAAAACGCTGAATGCTTTTGTCAAAACCGGCGGGCGACCGCCCGCTGAAAATATACTATATAATAGGAGGTATTAAAAATGGACATTAAGGCAAAAATTGAAGAGGTTGTAAACAAAGTAAAAAGCGACAAGAATTTCGCCGAAAAATTTCAGAAGGAGCCGGTAAAGGCTGTCGAAGATGTGCTCGGCGTTGACCTGCCCGACGATCAGGTCAACGGAATTATCGACGGCGTAAAGGCGAAAGTAAACCTTGACAGTATCGGCGGCAAGCTCGGCGGCGTTGCGGATAAGATAGGCGGACTTTTCGGCGGAAATAAATAATTCAGGCTGTTGAGAAGCCTGACATTAGGTTTTTTACAAACCGAAATTTTTAAAAGTCGGATACTTACACAAAAATCCCGCACCGTTTTCGGCGCGGGATTTGATTTATTAAATTACACTATCGACTAAGCTCTGAATAAATCAAGCGTATACATTATATATAGCGCCCGTTTCATACGCGTAGTTTACGATCTTGTTCGCGTTATAGCCCAGCGCGCTCGCACCGTTAGCAAGAGAGCTTGCCTGTTCAGCCTTCTGATTGATCTTCTCAAGATACGAGTTGTTCTTGAAAGCGTACTCCATGTCCTTTACAGTAACATTGGAAGTATCGCCGAGGCTGATCCTGCCGTTGTTATCAACATTAAAGCCCGCTCTCTGAAGCGCAAACTTATAGGACTTTGTGATAGAAGCAGACGCAACTCCCTGTGAGTTTACACCGAGCTTATCGGAGTTTGACGACTCGGAAAGCATTTTGTTGTAGCTGTCAATAAAGTTTTTGGCAAGCTCGTTATATTCCTTCTCGTCAAAATCAACATTGCCGCTGTTCAACTTCTCAATGTAATCGCCGATCGCCCCTGACCTTTCCTTGATCTGCGCGGTAAGCTCCTTGATGGTTCCCGAATTGTCAACCTTCTCAGCCGAAGACGACGAAGACGAGGAGGAAACCTTATTCGCGGTGAAAAGTCCCGAGCCGCCGGAATACTGATTTATATTGCGCGCTCTGTACTCAACCTTAGAGGCAAAGCCCATGCTGCCGAAAGTAGACTTTACATCCGCAGCCGAAACCTTGGACAAATCGTCCTTTAACGTCAGTTTGTTATCAGAGCCGAGCGAGATACCCGCGCGCGAAAGCGCCGAGGAATAGACCTTAGCCTGATTTACCATGTAAACGCCCTGCTGTAAAACGCTCTGGCTGTCGGAATTGCCGACCTTGTCGATCATCGCGTTGTAGCTGTCAACAAAGCCCTGAGCGGCAGTCTTATAGCTGTCGAGATCGATCTCTCCGCCGTATTTAAGGCCGTTCGCAAAATTCTGTATGCTCATAGCGGCGCTGCCCGCGTCAGCCGATGCAGTCTTTATCGACTGCAGAGAGCTCATACCCGAAGAACTGTCGCTGCTGTCGTCGGAAATATTGTAGATGTTCTTATAAAGCTCGGAGAACATATCCTTGTACTCCGCGCTCTTATTCTTAAGCGCGCTGCTCTTGAGAAGATCGTTAAGCGCGTCCAGAGAACCGCCTGTCTTCTTCGTAGAGCTGAGTTTGTTCAGATAACTCGACGAGTAAGACGAATACGTATCGCCGTACTTTGTCATGATGCTTGCCATATTGAGCTGCGCCCTTGCCATACTTCCTACTGTCATAAAAACCACCCTTTCGTCAAATCGTCAAAGAGCTTACGCTCCGTATTTTTCGCGATATTCTTTCATCTTCGGGACGAACTCCCGTCCCTCCACAACGCCGTTTTCAAGCGCCTCGATAATATCGTTTATGTTTACAATCGAGAAAACCTTTATACCAAACTCGTCGTAAGCCTCCTGTACGGCTGACTTATCGGAGTTTAACGCCTTTTCCATACGGTCTACGGTTATGATCATACCCTCTATATCGATTTTCGCCGCTCCCGTAAGCTTCGGCAAGACCTCTCTCAGCGCCTTGCCCGAGGTCATAACGTCCTCTATAATAACGACCTTGTCTCCGTCCGAAAGCTCTTTTCCGACAAACATTCCGCCCTCGCCGTGGTCTTTAACTTCCTTTCGGTCGAAACAATAGTTTACATCGAGGTTATACTTATTATAAAGCGCGCAGCACGCCGCCACCGACAGCGGAATGCCCTTATACGCGGGACCGAACAGCGTATCCGGCTTAAGACCATGCTCGTTTATGCACTCGGCATAATACTCTCCCAACCGCGCAAGCTGCATACCCGTCTTATAGTTTCCGCAGTTTATGAAATAAGGAGCTATCCTTCCGCTTTTGAGCGTAAACTCACCGAAGCGGAGCACCCCGCAGTCCGTCATAAACTTTATAAAGCTTTCTTTGTAGTTCATAATCACACAAGCTTCTTTCCAAAACAACAGATAGATATGGATTATCTTATACATATTATAACACTCATAGTTTCTTTTTGCAATAGCTTTTGCAAACTTTTTTGAATATTTTACAAAAATTTTTTGCAAAATATATGAAAAATTTAATTTGCACACTTGACAATTCAGTTAATTTAGTGTACAATAGAATGTAGACCGTCTGTCAAGGCAGATTGTCTCTGACGTTTATGACGCTATATGCTATAGTTTAATATAACGTTGCGGCGGCTGAATGTATGATTTACGGAGTTATCTCCTTATTTACTACATTTCTATTCTTTTTTATGCGGCAGGATATTGCCGTTCAGATATGGCATTCGCTTTACCGGCGCTTTTCAGGCGGTTTTATTCCGCCGACAGTGGGGCTGCGGCTGTGCGCCGCGGGTTTTTCCGATATATGCCGTTTTGCGGAGCCGAAAATATAATAAAATAATAGATTAATGAGTGGGGGTACTTGCGCGGCATTTTTGTCATTTTAAACAAATTTTCGCAAGAAATTTTATTTGATCCGAATAAATTTTTATGGCAATAGTGCGGCAGAAGAGAAATTGTATGTTCTCCGCCGGATTTTGACGCAATTTATACGCGTACTAAATTCATGGAGGGGAAACGATAATGCAAGTCGAAATTTATGTCGCTGTGCTTATAGGGCTGGCGGCATTGGTTGTCGGAGCGGTCGCGAGCGGCTTTATCTGCTTTCAGCAGGGAATAAAGCACCGCATCAAGTCCGCCGAGGCACAGTTCGAGTCTGCGGAGAAGGAGTCGGCGAGGATAATCGAAGAAGCGGGCGAAAAAGCGGAGACCATGAAAAAATCCGCTCTCGTTGAGGCAAAAGACGAGATATACGCTCTGCGAACAGACGCCGAAAAAGAGATCAGCAGGTTAAAGTCCGAAGCGGAAAAAGAACTTAAGGAACGCCGCGGCGAGATATCGCGTTCCGAGCGCAGAATAGCGCAGAAAGAAGAAAATCTCGATAAGAAAAACGACAAGATGGAGAAGCTCGAAGAACAGCTTCACCAGAAACACAAGAAAGCCGACGAGAAGATCGCCGAGGCAGAACAGCTCAAGGCGAGCCAGATGGATATTCTCGAAAGGATATCGGGCTTTACCGTAGAGCAGGCGAAGGAGCACTTGCTCCAGATGCTCGACTCGGAGCTTAATCACGAAAAGGCTCTGAAAATTTCTTACTACGAGCAGCAGCTCAAGGACGAGAGCGACGAAAAGGCAAGAGAGTATATTTCTCTCGCGATATCAAGGCTCGCGGCGGATACTGTTTCCGAAACGGCGGTTTCTGTCGTGGCTATCCCCAACGACGAGATGAAGGGACGAATCATCGGACGCGAGGGAAGAAACATAAGAGCGCTTGAAACGCTTACAGGCGTCGATCTCATTATTGACGACACTCCTGAGGCTATCACGCTTTCGTGCTTCGATCAGGTCAGAAGAGAAATTGCGAGAATTTCTCTCGAAAGACTTATCCAGGACGGAAGAATTCACCCCGCGAGAATCGAGGAGACCGTCGAAAAGGCTCGCAAAGAAGTCGAAGTCCGCATCAAGCAGGAGGGACAGCGCGCTGTTCTCGAGACAAACGTAAATGGTCTTAACCACGAGCTTTCAAGACTTATCGGACGCCTGAAATACCGCACGTCGTTCAGGCAGAACGTTCTCAATCACTCGATAGAAGTAGCGCAGCTTGCGGGAATTATGGCGAGCGAGCTTGGAGTTGACGCGGCGCTCGCGAGACGCGCGGGACTGCTCCACGATATCGGAAAGGCGCTCGACCATGAAATTGAGGGTTCGCACGTTCAGATAGGCGTCGATGTGTGCAAAAAGTATAAGGAAAGCCCCGAGGTCATCCACGCCATCGAAGCTCACCACGGCGACGTTGAGTGCAAAACCGTTATCGCGTGTCTTGTTCAGGCAGCCGACGCGATAAGCGCGGCGAGACCCGGCGCGCGCTCCGAGAATTACGAAAACTATATCAAGCGTCTTGAAAAGCTTGAGGAGATATGCAATTCGTACAGCGGAGTTGACAGCTCGTTTGCTATTCAGGCAGGCCGCGAGGTTCGCATTATGGTAAAGCCCGAGCAGATAAACGACGACGATATGAAGGTTTTGGCTCACGATATTGCCAAGCGTATCGAAAACGAGATGGACTATCCCGGACAGGTAAAGGTAAATATGATACGCGAAAGCAGAGCTATCGACTATGCGAAATAAAATCAAACGGGAGCAGGCATACGCTTGTTCCCGTCAGCTTGTAAAAAAGTCAATTTTCAGACTGTAGAGAAAGCTCCATATGCGAGGAAGCCGTGCCACAATAAGCCTTTGTGGCTATTGTGGCGCGGCTGACGAAGCAGATGGGTCTTTATATACAGTCTGACGGGAGCAGGCGTGAGCTTGCTCCCGTTTTCAGCTTTAAAATTTACTTCCTCACTTTATCGGACGTGTATACAACTTCGGCGTAGATAGCCGCCACTATCTGATAAAGCTCCTTGGGGATAGTCTCTCCGGCGTTTAGCATAACGAGCAGAGCGGCGACCGAATCGTCGCGGTAGATAGGCACTCCCGCCTCGTCCGCGATATTCACTATCCTCTGTGCAAGCTCTCCAAGTCCCGAAGCCACAACAACCGGAGCGTAGTTCATATCCGGATTGTATTTCAGCGCGACCGCCGCGTTCTGACCGTAAAGCCGCTTGTTATTCGCGGGCGGCATCGGACGTTTTTTTGGCATAGCCTTTCCTCCTCACTAAAATTAAACTCTCTTGTTCAGCGTCGTTCTCTTGTCGGTAATTTTCGGAAATACCTCAAGAAGATTATGCGGCTTTTTGAGCGGAGCTGTCTCAAACGACCTCGCCGAATAGCCCGTGTTTCTGATTATCTTGTTTACGCGCTCCTTCATCGGCTCTATTTCCTTTTCAAACTTGGGCGGATACAAAAGCGAAAGATTTACCTCGTTTCCGAGAGCGTACATATCCACCTCAAACCTTCCTATGCTGTCAATATCGAAGGTAAGGAAAAGATGGTAGTTTCTCTGCGTTCCGGGAGTGTTGTTCGGATTGTTTTCGTCGTTGTCCACCCACAGCTCGCCAAACGCCTTGGTGTTTCCTGCCTGAAGCGGCAGGATATAATGCGCCAGCGGCGTAAATACTCCCGGAGCGTTAAGCAGACTTTGCAGAAGATTCGCCGCGTTGAAGCTGTCAAGGGATTTAAGCGCGGGATTGTTTATATTCCTCTGGATAAAGTCCGTAAGATTGTCGAGAGTAGAGCTTACCGGCGGACGAATTCCGTGCTGAGGAAGCTCATTTTTTATCGACATCTTTTCGATAATTCCCACGAAAACTCCGTAAAGCCTTTCGCGAAGAGGGATATCGGGCATTGCCTGAAGCATGCTGTTTAAGTTGTCGATAAGCTCCTGCATGGTGTTTACCTTGTCAAAGCCCGACAGCATCATGTCGCACTGGCGTATCGCCTCGGGATCGCCCTGACTTTTCAGAAACAGGCCCTCCGTCAGCATTCTCAGCGAGTCCATACCCGAAAGCTTTCCGCGGTTGTAGTTCGCCAGAATATGCTCGATATTAAAGCCCGACGCTTTAAGCTGCTGAGTGTAGCTTCTGTCGCTCATAAGCTCGTTGAGATACTTCCGCCAGCCCTCAAACGTGTATTCAATTGCCGCGCCGCCGCCGTTTCCGCTTTCGTCGTCTCTTACATAAAATTCGTTCCTTTGCGGGTCATAAGCCATTCTCAGGGATTTTTCATATACGTCGCCGGTGTTTTCATCAATAATTTCTCTGTCCGTCTGACCGACGTACTCATGAGTAACCCGGTTGTAAATTTTTCCCGTTTTGTCGTCAAAAATTTTTTCTTCCGACTTTTCATATACGTCTCCTGTAGACTTATCATAGAGAACACCTGTCTTTTCATCGTAAACTATATCGTCAAATTCCCCAGAATTCTCCTCTGAAATTTTGTCATTCTGCTGAATTTGTAGATCCTGTTCAAGAATATTCAAATTTTTATCGTCAGAATTAGTTGAAAGTGCTTGATTTTGTTGTTCATTTGTAGTATAATTATTAGTAGACAACTGTCCGTCTGAGGTTTGTACCGATTCGGGATCTGATTCTCCGTTCAAAACAGCCTCACCGGGAACATTCTCAAGATTTTCCTCCGGCAGGAGTTCTTTTCCGATATCGGTCAGTTCTCCTTCGGAAATTTCCCCGTCCGGCATATTTGCCACACCCTCCATTGTCTGCGGGTCCTGCATCGGCTTTTTGTCGAAAAGAGCGGAATAAAGACGGTTAAACGAGTTTTTGAGAGACTCGCGGAGAGTTCCCGAAGTTATCTGCGTAAGGAGCAGATTGAAATATTCCTTGCAGAGATACGGGCTGTTGTTGTAGCGGGAAAGATTATGAGTGATAAGAGGAATAAGCATCTGAGTCTTATCATCATTCAGAAGACTTCCGCTTACGTCCTTCAATATCGCGAGTGTCTCGCTCTTTAAGTAGTCGAAATATTTTTCCGCGTCCTCCGCGCCCCATTCCTGGGAGAGATTGTAAAGTCTTTCGGAAAGCTTTTCATTCGGAGAGTAATATTCCGATAAAAACTTGAGATTGGCTCTGAGCGCTCCGAGAATTTCGTTTTTGTTCTGAACGAAGTTTATGGACTTGAGAAGATTTCCGATAAGCTCCTTTGTGTTCGGGTCCTTGGTGGTCTGGGCGACCTCGCGCAGAACGTCGTAAAACTCGTGACCCGAAAACATGGTGTTCTGCTGCTCTTGGTTCTGTATCTCCTCAACAAGCTCCTCGGGTGTAACGTAAAGCTCCTTGGCGAGATTTTCGAGACTTCCGTAAAGCTCGGTATGACCGGTTACGAGAGCCTGATTAAGAACCTCGACGTTGAGCAGGTCCTTAAGAACTTCAACCGCAAGCGTCGGGTCCTTCGCGACCGCGACCTGAAGCGGGATAAGCTCGCGGTTTCCCATCTCAAGGCGGCTTTTCGAGGCTGAGTCGGAATTGACTCCCGCGCCCCCTACGCCCGTAAGCTTTACAATGTCAAAAGGCTCGGTGGATTCGTCCTGCTGTCTTGGG
Source organism: Oscillospiraceae bacterium (assembly GCA_022508885.1). Lineage (GTDB taxonomy): Bacteria > Bacillota > Clostridia > Oscillospirales > Ruminococcaceae > CAG-115. Next base: position 23,672 of record JAFLUG010000008.1, read on the forward strand.
CTGTAGTTATAGTTTTTCGCGGTGATAGGATTGTTTATCTGTGGGATTTGCGCCATAAGTTTCCCTCCAAACGCAGATTCATAATAGTTATTAGTCATATAATAACATATTTTCACGGAATATAAAAGCCCTTTTTCAAAAAAATTTTGAATTTAAACCGTTTGGTTTGAATTCTTTAACATATACAAATTAAAAAATAAACGCCACGCGCGTATTCGGAAAGGAACTGATATTATGGCAAAAATCGAACCCGGCATGGAATCGATGCTCGATATGTACTTCTTTGAAACAAACTCCCTGCTCGAGCAGCTCGACGAGATTCTGCTCAGAACCGAACAGGCAAACGCATTCGAGAATGACGACATTAAGGAAATATTCCGCATAATGCACACGATCAAGGGCTCTTCTGCAATGATGGGCTTTGACAATCTTTCTGTTTTAGCGCATAAGGCGGAGGATATGTTCTTTGTTATCCGTGAAAACCCGGATGTTATCACCGACGTAAGCTTTGTCTACGATCTGGTTTTCCAGGTTTCAGACTCTTATAAGGCTCAGATAGAGGCTATCCAGAACAACGTTGGCGGAGAATACGAGCTGTTTGACTTCAGCGGACTTATAGACAAGCTGTTAAAGGCAAAGGATAAGCTTTCACACGAGGCAAACGGCGAGGCCGCGCCGGCCGGTTCTGCTTCGTCCGATTCCGGCAGCGCTCCGGCGTCCGCCGCGGGAGACGGAAAGGTATCCGTGCGCGTATTCTTTGAGGACGGCTGTCAGATGGAAAATCTGCGCGCGTTCCTTCTTATAAATACGATCCGCGATGAGTGCTCTTTCCTCGAGTTTTTCCCTGCCGATGTTGAGACCAATACCGAGTCCTCAAAGGAAATAGTAGACCACGGATTCCTTATCACGTTCTCAGCCAATGACGATAAGAATTATATACTGAAGCTGATAGAGACCGCTCTCAACGTTCAGTCGTACGAAGTCCTTTCAGACGGCGAAGCGGCCGAAGAAAAGACCGACGACGCTCCCCAGGCGGAAATTCCGCCCGAGCCTCCCGTAAATCTTCAGGTTGAAAAGCCCGTGGCTCCCGTTAAGGCCGCACCTCAGCCCGCGGCTCCCGCAACTCAGAATGACGCGGCGATCGAAAAGGCTCAGGCTGCTGTTGCGGCTGCGAATCAGTCAAACGGTTCTCAGAAGCAGAGCCTTATCAGCGTAAACCTCGCAAAGCTCGACGCTCTGCATGATATCGTCGGCGAGATCATCACCACCGAGTCTATGGTTATCTCAAACCCCGACCTTGAGGGTCTTGAGCTTGAAAGCTTCAGCAAGGCGGCGCGCGACCTCAAAAAGCTCACAGGAGAGCTTCAGGATACAGTCATGTCCATCCGAATGGTTCCTCTTTCGGGAGTTTTCCAGAAGATGAACAGAATTGTCCGCGATATGCGCAAAAAGCTGGGCAAGGACGTTGAGTTCGTAATAGAGGGTGAGGAGACCGAGGTAGACAAATCCATAGTAGACAACCTTCAGGATCCGCTTATGCACCTTGTAAGAAACTGTATGGACCACGGCATCGAGGAAAATGTCGAGGACAGAATTGCCGCAGGAAAGCCCGCAAAGGGAACCCTTAAGCTTTCCGCGCAGAACTCCTCGGGAGAAGTAATCATCACAGTCTCGGACGACGGCGCCGGAATGGACCCCGAAAAATTATTGGCAAAAGCAAGACGTCAGGGTATACTTACAAAGCCTGAAAGTGAATATACTGAAAAAGAGATACAAAATCTCATTCTCCTTCCCGGCTTCTCTACAAACGAGCAGGTCACGGAGTTCAGCGGACGCGGCGTCGGCATGGACGTTGTCAAGGCAAACGTTGAAAAGTGCAACGGAACAATAACCGTTGAAAGCAAAAAGGGCGAAGGCACAACGTTTATCATCAAGATACCGCTTACTCTCGCAATCATCGACGGTATGGAAATTACAGTCGGCGACATCGTATTTACCGTTCCTATCTCAACGATCCGCGAAAGCTTTAAGGTAGAGACCGAGCAGATCGTTTACGATACCGGCGGAAACGAAATGATAATGATAAGAGGCGTTTGCTATCCTATACTGCGTCTCCATGAAAAATTCCTTATTGAAAACGAGGTAAAGGCGCTCGAAGACGGAATATTGCTTCTTGTGGCTTCGGATAATAAGGATATATGTATTTTTGCCGATAAGCTGATCGGTGAACAGCAGGTAGTAGTAAAGCCGTTCCCGAAATATCTTTCGCGCTACAATATCAAAGGCGAGGGACTTTCGGGCTGTACGATAATGGGCGACGGAAGCATTTCGCTTATCATCGACACAAACAATCTTGTCGGCTGAGGAGGATAAAGGTTTATGACAAATGACGTTATAAAAGAAGCTGTCGCGAAACAGCAGTCGGGAGACAGAAAGCTCCTGGCCGATAATACCGTTCTGGGAAAGGTTATGACTTTCAATATCGGCGACCAGGTTTACGGAATAGAAATTCAGTATGTGACCGAAATTATCGGCGTTCAGCCGATAACAAAGGTCCCGCACGTTCCGGATTATATTAAAGGTATAATAAACGTGCGTTCCAAGGTGGTTCCTGTTGTTGATATAAGATCGCGCTTCGGAAAGCCGGAAATTCCGTATAACAGCAGAACCTGCATTATTACGCTGAGCTTTAACGAAACCTCTATCGGAATTATCGTAGACAGCGTAGCAGACGTTGAGGATATCCGCACAAGCGATATTTCCGCAACTCCCGAAAACAAGGGAGTAAACTCAAACGAGTTTATCCAGTATATGATACGCTCTGAAGAGAATACCACAAAGCTTATTCTTGACGTAGCAAAGCTTCTTGACGAACAGGAGAACTAAAAGCGTATGGAAATAACCGATGCCGAATTTCAACGGCTTGTAAAATTTATATACGACAATTTCGGGATAAATCTGTCCGCAAAGCGTGTGCTTGTACAGGGCAGACTCGGAAATATGATTCGCGAGCGCGGATTTAAAAACTATAATGAGTATATCGACGCCGTTATGAACGATAAAAGCGGCGCCGAGATCACCATTATATTGAATAAGCTCACCACAAACCACACGTTTTTTATGCGTGAGCCCGAGCATTATACATTTATGAAGGAAGTTATCCTTCCTTATATGAAATCGGTATGCACCGACCATGTATTAAGAATATGGAGCGCGGCTTGCTCGAGCGGCGAGGAAGTTTATACCATAGCTATGCTTATGGACGAATTTTTCGGCGCGGATAAAGCAAATTGGGATACAAGAATACTCGCTTCGGATATTTCCCAGAACGTAATAGGAAAGGCGAAAACGGGAATCTATCAGGAAGAAGGAATGAAGGGTCTTTCAAACGAATGGAAGGCCAGGTATTTCAATAAGCTGAGCGACGGCAATTTTGAGATATGCCAGGCCATAAAAGACGAGGTTATTTTCAAGACGTTCAATCTTATGGACCCTATGCCGGATAAGTATAAGTCAAGGCCGTTCGATCTTATCTTCTGCCGTAATGTTATGATCTACTTTGACGCGCCGACAAAACAGGCGCTTGTAAACCGTTTTTATGACGTGTTAAAGCCCGGCGGATATTTTTACATCGGTCACGCGGAAAGCATAAACAGACAGGAAACCAGTTTCGACTACATAAAGCCCGCAATTTACCGCAGACCCGAAAAACAGAAATAATAAAGCATTTTTATTCAGTTAGGAGAAAACGAGATAACTATGAATAGAATAAAGCTTTTGGTAGTAGATGATTCTATACTATTCAGAGAGGTTCTCTCCCGCTATATAAAAAATGACAGCTCTATCGAGATCGTGGGAAAAGCGGGCGACGCATATTCTGCCCGTGATATGATACTTAAATACGAGCCGGATGTTATGACGCTCGATATCGAAATGCCGAAAATGGACGGAATAGCTTTTTTGAAAAAGCTTCTTCCGCAGTATTATATTCCCACTATCGTCGTTTCATCTTCCGAAAAGCAGAAGAAGGATTGCCTGAGCGCGGGAGCTGTCGATTTTCTGACAAAACCCTCAAACCAATCGGGTAAAAATATCGAGGCTTTTGCCGCGGATCTGTGCAACGCCATACACAGAGCCTACAATAAATCCAATAATTCATCACCAAAGACAGATGTTAAAGAACCCGAGCAAAAGCCCGCGGAAAACAAAGCCAAACCGCAGAATAATGATACCACCGATAAAAGGCCGAAGACCCGCTCAAAGATTATAAGGTCAAACGCGATAATCGCGCTTGGAGCTTCTACGGGAGGCACCGAGGCGCTTGTCAAGGTAGTAAAGGAATTTCCGGCCGATACTCCTCCAGTTCTTATCGTACAGCATATGCCTGCGGGATTTACAAAGATGTATGCCGAAAGGCTTGACAGAATCTGTAAAATGGATGTAAAAGAGGCAGAGGACGGCGACAGACTGAGAAAAGGTCTGATCATTCTCGGTGCGGGAGAATTTCAGCTTCGCCTTCAAAAAGACAACAAAGGCTATTATGTAAGCTCCAAGCCGGGAGAAAGAGTATCGGGACATTGTCCCTCGGTAGATGTTTTGTTCAATTCTGTGGCAGAAGCGGCAGGTCCGGACGCCATAGGCGCAATTTTTACCGGAATGGGACGAGACGGCGCGGACGGACTTCTTAAGATGCGAAAAGCGGGAGCTTTTACTATCGGACAGGATAAAGAGACTTGCGTGGTTTACGGAATGCCCATGGAGGCGTATAATATCGGCGCGGTTGAGGTTCAGGCTCCGCTTGAGCAAATCGCAAAGATAATTCTTGACGATCTATTATAATAAGGAACGGTTTGTACCGCTCCTTATTTTTTTATATATAATTAAGATAAATGAGAAAATTTCTACCATTTTTTGATTTCAACATTAAACACAGAAAAGTGCAAAAAATTTTTTTCCACCATAGTTTATACAAACATTCAACTTCAATAATATAATATTTAACTCTGGAAAAGCTTTAAAATAAAGATAATTTAAACATTTTCAACGTAGTTTTCAACAAAAAGTCAAATATATCTTTATTTTTGTTCAAAAATTTTTAAATTATCTCACTAAAATTTTTTAAACGTGAGGTTTTCAACAAAAATAAATTTAACTAAAAAATAAAGCGCGATTTCATGCCAAATTTGAAAAATACAATTTGTAATATTTTTATTCATTAAAATCATAATTGAATATTATTCTATATTTTTTTATCAAAAAGTCCCATATTTAAAAGAGTTTTTCACATTTTCAACCGAGTTTTCAACTAAAATCCGAATTTATCAAATAGTATATTCAAAAAATGATTTTTCAATAAATAATTGTTTAAAGACGTTGAATACAGTTAATTAAACAAAAATAAAGTTATATAATTTATTTAATAACTTAATTTAATCCGATTTTTGTTGAATTTTCACATATTGGTGACGGTTTTACCTTACTTTTTTTCCTTGCAAAAAATTACAGTTTATGATATAATTATTATAAGTAAAAATATGTATCATACAGAAATGGTGAAAAAAATGAGTTCTTTATCCTCTCTTTCGGATATTTATAAGCATGTTGTGGATAACTGCATGGAAGAATATAACGACCTGTCAAACTCTGCGAGAGCTTTGTGGCTCGATCCGCTTGTCCCGATAAAAATGGACGGGTCTACGTTTGTTCTTGCCGCTGAAACAGAGTTTCAGAGGGATACGCTTAACGATCTGTGGCTTGTAAGAATTGAAGAACAGCTCAGAAAAGTTCTCGGAGTTCCGATGAAAGTCGAAATAATTGTAGACAATAATCTTTCCGCGAGAAAGCCCGTTATTTCCGAAGTGATCAAAGCCGAGTCTGTCAACGAAGCCGCGCAGGTCATTGATAAGAAAATAACCTATACATTTGATAACTTTATCGTCGGACCGTCAAACAATCTTGCGTTCGCAGCGGCTAAGTCTGTTTCCAAAAAACAGCACGAGCGCTATAATCCTTTGTTTATTTACGGAGATTCGGGACTTGGAAAAACTCATCTGCTCTCCGCTATAAAGTCCGAAATGCAGAAAAACTATCCCGGGATAAACATTATTTATATACCCGCGGAAACATTTACAAACGAATTTTTGCATTCTATCTCAAATAATACAGTAGAGAAGTTTGACGATAAATATCGCGGAGCTGACGCTCTCCTTATAGACGATATACAGTTTATCGCCGGTAAGGAACAGACCGAGGAAAAATTCTTCCATATATTCAATGAGCTTTATAATCAGAATAAGATTATTGTACTTACCTCTGACCGTCCCGCAAAGGAAATAAAATCTATTTCCGACAGACTGAAAACAAGATTTAGTTCCGGACTTATCGCGGACGTAAAGCCGCCGGAGTATGAGACCCGCCTTGCAATTATTCAGCGTAAAGCGGAGCTGCTCAATTTTTCGATCTCAGACGATGTTATTGATTATATAGCAACAAAGCTAAAAAGCAATATCCGTCAGATTGAGGGAGTTGTTACCAAGCTTAACGCGCTTTATGTCGTATCCCAGGTAAAGCCCTCAATAACTGTCGCGCAGAATGTGATAAACGATATTGTAACAGACCATCAGCCTATACCTATTACGGTCGATAAGATAATAAGCGAGGTCAGCAAGATATATAATATCGAGCCTGAGGAAATGCGTTCTCAGCGCAGAACCGCAAACATTTCGCTGGCCCGTAAGGTCGCTATTTACGTTATTCAGGAAGTAACCGGTCTTCCTTATGAAAGCATAGGACAGGAATTTAACGGAAGAGATCATTCTACCGTTGTTTACGCGATAAAGTCCGTAAAGGAAGAAATGGAACACGACAGCGGCTTTAAGTCGATAGTCGAGGATATAATAAAGAATATCAAGACCAACCAGTAAAAGCAAAATACAAAAAGTCTTTGAGAAAGGGGTTTGGGGAAAAGCCCTTTCTTCAGAAAGGGTTTTCCCCAAAAAATACAGATAAAATTTTGTCAACTGATTTAAACTGTGATTCAACATAAAAAATTGAAAATTTGTTTTGAAAGTTTGGCTTTGCTGCTGAGCTTACAGACATTCCACAGTTTAAACCGACCTTATTATTATTATTAAAAAGATAATTATATATTTTTGAAAAGACCGAAAACCGAGGAGAGAAAAAATGAAATTTTCGTGCTCTAATGATCTGATACTCGACGCGTTTCAGACAACTGCCAAGGCTTCAAGCTCCAAATCGACGATCCCAGCGCTTGAAGGGTTGCTGCTCGAGCTTACCGATAATATTCTTGTTATAACAGGATATAATCTTGAAATAGGAATACGCACGGAGATAGAAGTTTCCGGTTCGGAAAACGGATGCGCTGTTTTAAACGCGCGTACTCTCTGCGATATAACAAGAAAAATGCCTTCGGGTATAATAATGTTTGAGATAAACGAGGGTAAGGACGCTAAGATCTCATGCGGCTCGGTTGAATTTGCCATAAGCTGCACTCGCTCCGATGAATATCCTACTCTTCCGGATATGAGTCTGGGAAAGGGATTTACCGTTTCACAGCCTGTTCTTAAGAGTATGATAAATCAGACGAAGTATGCCTGCGCGACAGTTGATACAAAACCGGCGTTTATGGGCTGTAAGTTTGAAATAAACGATAATGTTCTTAACGTTGCCGCAACCGACACTGTAAGAGTTGCTCTTCGTCAGGAAAATATCGAATATGAAAATATAGATTTTATCGTTCCGAGTAAGACTCTTGACGAGCTTACGCATATTCTTTCAGATAATAAAGAAGATAATGTAAAGATAAGCGTAGAAAAAAATCAGGTTTCGTTTGAGGTCGGAAAATATATAATGATCTCCCGTCTGTTAAACGGAGATTTTCTTGATTATAAAAAGTTTATAAGCTGTGATGAAAGCGTTTTTGCCGAAGTAAAATGCTCGAAGATAATTGAAATGCTTGACAGAGCGCTTTTGGTCATAAACGATAAAAACCGTTTGCCTTTAAGGTGCGAGTTTTCATCGGACAGTATGGCAATTTCATGTCAGTCGGCTCTCGGAAAGATAAACGATAAAATAAATATAAAATACGGCGGAGAGCCTATAACAATAGGATTTAATGTTAAGTTTATGCTTGACGCGTTTCGTGCCTGTGATACGGAAGAAGCAAAGATAATCTTTACAGGCTCGTCGACCTCTCACATTCTTATAGTTCCGAAAGACGGCAGAAGCTTTACGTTTTTGCTTGTTCCTATGAGATTAAGATGAGAGATTAAGATAAGAGATAAAGGTTAATATAAAATACAGATAAGGAAGGATAATATGGAAGAATTAAAAATAATGACACCTTTTATAAAGCTCGACCAGCTTGTTAAATTTGCGGGCTTTACCGAAACAGGCGCAAAGGCAAAAATTCTTATTGACTTGGGAGAATTTAACGTAAACGGGATTTGCTGTACAAAGCGCGGAAAGAAAATAAAGCCCGGAGACGTTATCGAATACAAAAATAAAAAGTACAAGGTTGTTTATGACGGACAGGCTGAGGAAGCAGCCGAATAAAAATGTACCTTACAAAAATTTATCTTAAAAATTTTCGCAATATAGGCGAAGCCGAACTTTGTTTTGACAAAGATCTTAACGTTTTCGTAGGAAAAAACGCTCAGGGAAAGACAAATATCTGCGAGGCGATTTCGGTTTGTCTCGGAGGAAGTTTCAGAAAAGCGCGTTTTTCTCAGTTTGTTCCCGCAAATAATACAAAAGCCGAGGTAAACATTCGGCTTTTTTTTCGTGATGATAATAACGAGCGTGAAAATGTCGTAAATTATGTCATCTCTAAAAATACCGTCAGGATAACTTATAACGATATAAAAATGAAAGACGCCGCTGAATTATACGGTGTGCTGAAGTATGTTATTTTTATACCCGAGCATCTTAATCTGATAAAGGGTTCTCCGGATATGAGACGTGATTATCTTGACGACGTTGCGCTGATGCAGACCAAAACGCATTTTGAAAAACTCTCGCGGTATAATAAAGCTTTAAAACAGCGCAACAATATTCTGACCGGATATTCCGGAACAGAACAGGACCTTTCACAAGAGCTTTCAGCTTGGAATGAAATTTTAGCTGCGGAGGGAATAAACGTCACATACGGAAGGCTGAAGTATTTTAATTTTCTCAGACTATGCGCGGCGGATATATATTCAAATCTGACAAACAATGCCGAAGAGCTTGAAATGAATTACTTCAGTTCAATTTTTAAAACGGATTGTATAGATTTTGATGAAAAAGACAATTTGTATAATATTTATATGAGGTCTCTTTTAAAAAATCTATCGGCGGAAATGAGGCTTGGTTATACTTTATCCGGAATTCACCGCGACGATGTGAATTTTTTCATAAATAATCTGCCTGTCCGTGATTTTGCTTCTCAGGGTCAGCTCAGAAGCATCGCGCTCGCGCTCAAGCTTTCGGAAGCGGAAATCATAAGGCGAAAGAACAAAACCAATCCCGTTATCATTCTTGACGACATTTTAAGCGAGCTGGACAATGTTCGCCGTGATTTTGTAATTAACCATATTGAAAAAAGTCAGGTTTTTATTACTTGTTGTAATATAAATGATTTGTCTCAGTTGAATTACGGAAAGGCTTGGGCTGTAGAAGACGGGAATTTTTCAGAGTTTAAATTTTAAGGAGTATCTATGTTTTTGCATCTTGGCGGAGATATTACCGTGAAATCCTCGGAGGTTATAGGAGTATTCGATATAGAAGCCTGTTCGGTAAGTAAAATTACGGTTGATTATCTGAATGGCTGTTCTAAAAATCAACAAATCGTAAATATTTCCGATGATATGCCTAAAAGTTTTATTGTCGCGGAAAATAAAACATATATTTCAAATGTGGCATGCGGGACGATAAAGAAAAGAATTTAAGGACGATTATAAATGAAATCACGGGTGTGTTTTAACGAAAACACACCCTGATTTTTTTCGATAATTTTTTTGTAATATTCATGAAAAATGGCTGAAAATGCTTGCAATTATAACAAATTTGTGGTATACTATATATAATATAGTTTCAGACTGTCGATAAACCCTCATCTGCTTTGTCAGCGGATTTTCGGCAGCCACAAAGGCTTGCCGAAGATCCGCTTTCGCGCATCTGAGGGCTTCTCAACAGTCTGAAAGTGTGCTGATATTTTGAATTGTAATGTTTTTCACTCAGGAGGAAAAATGGCTGATAATGAAAATCTGACGGAAGTAACGGAAGTCAATTACGGCGCGGACGAAATAAAGGTTTTAAAAGGACTTGACCCTGTAAGAAAACGTCCCGGAATGTATATAGGCTCTACGGGTGAAAGCGGACTGCATCATCTTGTTTACGAGATAGTGGACAACGCTATTGACGAGGCGCTGGCGGGATTTTGTACGGAGATAGACGTTTCGATACTGCCTGACAATGTTATACGCGTTATAGATAACGGACGCGGCGTTCCTACGGGTATAAATCACTCGGAGGGAATTTCCGCGGCGACGCTTGTTTTTACCGTGCTTCACGCGGGAGGTAAATTTGACAACGATGTGTATAAGGTTTCGGGCGGACTGCACGGAGTAGGTGCGTCTGTAGTAAACGCGCTTTCGGAGTGGCTCGAGGTTGAGATACACGACGGCGAGAATGTTCATTTCCAGCGATTTGACAAGGGCGAGTATTCCGAGCTGATAAAGGTTATAGGAAAAACCGACCGTACCGGAACGACCGTTACTTTTAAACCCGACGGCGAAATCTTTCATACGACTGTATTCAGCTATGAAACACTTCAGGATCGTATGCGCGAGGAAGCGTTTCTGAACGCGGGTCTTAAGATAAAGCTGCACGATCTCCGCGATGAGAATAACGTTAAAAACGACGAGTTTTGCTATGAGGGCGGAATTTGCTCTTATATAGAGTGGCTGAATAAAAAGCGTGACGCCGAGGTTCTTCACCCGGATATAATCTATCTCAAGGGAACGGCGAACGATGTTCAGATAGAAGCTGCCTTTCAGTATACCACGGATTTCAACAGCGAGATATTCCGTTCTTTCGCGAACAATATCCACACGGGCGAGGGCGGAATGCACGAGCTTGGCTTTAAGCGCGCTCTCAACAAGGTAATTAACGATTATACAAAACAGTATAAAGAAACGAATGAAAAGAACAAGGTAAAGAAAAAAGCCGCCAAAAAGGGCGAGGAGGAAAAGGCGTTTACTCCGATAAGCGGAGAAGCTATCCGTGAGGCAATAAACGCGATAATCTCCGTTAAGTGTCACGAGTGCGAGTTTGAGGGTCAGACAAAGGGCAAGCTCGGAAATCCCGAGGTCCAGCCGGCTGTATATAAGGTAATAACCGAGCAGCTCACCTATTATTTTGAAGAGCACCCCGAGACCGCGCAGATAATAATGAACAAGGCCATAAATTCTCAGGCGGCCCGCGACGCGGCAAAGCGCGCGATGGAGGCAAAGAGAAAGTCTATCATGGACAGCAACGGACTTCCCGGAAAGCTTGCGGACTGTTCAGACTCGGACCCTACTCATACCGAGATATATATCGTCGAGGGAGACTCGGCGGGCGGCTCGGCAAAAGAGGGCAGGGACAGACGTTTTCAGGCGATACTGTCGCTTTGGGGAAAGATGCTGAACGTAGAAAAGGCGCGCGCCGATAAGGTTTATAACAACGACAAGCTTTTGCCTGTCGTAAAGGCTCTCGGTACGGGAATCGCCGAGGACTTCGATCTGTCAAAGCTGCGCTATGGAAGAGTTATTATAATGGCAGATGCCGACGTAGACGGACTGCATATCAGAACGCTTATGCTTACGTTTTTCTTCAGATTTATGCGGCCGCTTCTGGAAAACGGACATGTATATATCGCTCAGCCGCCTTTATTTAAGATATCAAAGGGAAAGCAGGTAAGATACGCGTTTTCCGACGAGGAGCGCGACGCTTATATCTCCGAGCTTGGCGGAGGAGAAAACAGCAAAATAGACGTTCAGCGGTACAAAGGTCTCGGTGAGATGGATCCCTCTCAGCTTTGGGAGACTACAATGAATCCCGAGACGCGCACGATGCTCAGAGTATCCGTAGAGGACGCGGCAAAGGCTGACGAGATAATGACAATCTTAATGGGCGACAAGGTAGAGCCGCGCCGCAGATTTATAGAGCAGAACGCTAAGCTTGCCGAAAATTTAGATGTATAAAATATCGACTGTAGAAAAAGTCAACTCTCAGACTGATGATATAATAATCAGAGGTGATAATTATAAACAACGGACTATTACCCGATTTAAAAAAAGAAGAGCTTGAGAAAAAGGCTAAAAACGAGCCGATAGCAAGCTTCACCTACGATAACTCGCTTGAGGAAACAGACGCGGCGATGAAAATGTTTCAGAAGAATTTTTCCTCTAAACGCGGAATTATGTTTACCGTCGCCTATCTACTGATAATGGCCGGAGGGATCGTCGCGACAGTGTTTAATCCGACGAACGTAATTCTTTATATCGCTGTGGCGTGTTGTTTGTTCGGACTGATATATCATCTTACGTCAAAATACAGGGTAAGAAAAAGCATTATAAAGACGCTCAGCAAAATGAATCCCGAGGATTATCACTGTACGATCTATAAAAATAAGCTCGAGATCGAAACAATAATCAAGCCGAAGGAAATACCCGAAGCTGAAGAAAAGTCCGGGGATATTGCTGAAAATAATTCCGAAGAAAAAGCGGATGGCGAAGAAATTGAACTTAAAGAGCCGACTCCGATAAAATCGGTCTTCAGGTTTAAAGACGATCTGCTTGATTTTTCCGAGGACAATATCTCATTTTATCTTGTATACAACAGACAGCAGATATATTGCTTTCCGAAGCGCTGTCTTTCGGAGGACGTACAGAATACAGTCAGAGATCATCTGACTAAGATGACGGAAAAGGATTTTTGATTTGGAGGATAAATGGAAGTAGATTTTAGCCTTGAAAAGCTTCAGAATATCGACCTCGAGGAAACGATGAAATACTCGTTTATCGAGTATTCGATGGCGGTAATAACTTCGAGAGCGCTGCCCGATGTGCGCGACGGATTTAAGCCCGTTCACCGCAGGATCATATACACGATGAACGACGCGGGAAACACCTCGGACAAGCCTTTCAGAAAGTGCGCGTATACCGTCGGAGAGGTTCTTGGTAAATACCACCCTCACGGAGACGCTTCCGTGTATGACGCGCTGGTGCGTCTCGCGCAGAAATTTTCCATGCGCTATCCGCTTATAGACGGTCACGGAAACTTCGGCTCGATAGACGGCGATCCGCCCGCGGCATACCGTTATACAGAGGCCCGTTTGTCGAAGCTTTCAAACGAAATGGTGTCGGATATCAACAAAAGGGTCGTTGATTTTCAGACAAACTACGACGATAAGCTTGTAGAGCCGGTCGTTCTTCCGTCGCGTTTTCCCAATCTGCTTTGCAACGGCTCTAACGGAATTGCCGTGGGAATGGCGACAAACATTCCTCCGCACAATTTAGGCGAGGTCGTAGACGCGATACAGCTTATGATAGAAAACCCCGAGGTTTCAATCGAGGAGCTGATGTCTTGCATAAAGGGACCCGATTTTCCGACGGGCGGAATAATCATGGGCTACAGCGGGATACGCTCGGCGTATTATACCGGACGCGGAAAGATAATTCTCCGCGGAAGGGCGAATATTGTCGAAGAGGCTTCTCATACCCGTATCATTATTGACGAGATTCCGTATATGGTAAACAAGGCGCGTATGCTTGCGAATATCGGCGAGCTTATGCGCGACAAGAGAATTGACGGAATTTCGGCGGTCCGCGACGAGTCAGACCGCGACGGAATGAGAATTGTAATAGAACTTAAGCGCGACGCAAACGCTAATGTCGTGCTTAATAAGCTGTATACTTATACTCAGCTTCAGGATACTGTCGGCGTAATAATGATAGCTCTCGTAAACGGCGAGCCGAAAACTCTTACGCTGAAAGAAATGCTTGAGCATTATCTCAACCACCAGGTAGACGTTGTTACAAGAAGAACAAAGTACGACCTCGATAAGGCGAAAGAGCGCGCGCATATCCTTGAAGGTCTGATGTTAGCTATCGACTTTATTGACGAGGTCATAGCAATTCTGAGAAGTTCTAAGACTATCCAAGAGGGTAAAGAGCGTCTTATCGAGCGCTTTAAGAATGTTGACGTTTCCAAGACGGGACTTTTCAGCGAGCAGACTTATTCTCTCTCGGAAGCTCAGGCGGACGCTATCGTAAAAATGACGCTCGGTTCTCTTACGGGAATGGAAAAGAGCAAGGTAGAGGACGAGCTTGTGCAAAAGCGCGAGACTGTCAGGAGCCTTGAGGAATTGCTTTCGGACAGCGGAAAAATGCTGCACCTTGTCGGCGAGGAGCTTGCGGAGATAAAGAAGAAATATTCCGACGAGCGCCGCACGGCTATTGAACCTGTAAGCGGAGAAGTTGATATCGAGGATCTTATCCCCGAGGAGGACGATGTTGTAACCTTTACGAATATGGGTTATATAAAGCGCCAGCCCGTAGAGGTGTACAATATCCAGAAGCGCGGAGGACGCGGCGTTTCGGGAATGAAGCAGCGCGAAGAGGACTTTGTGGACAGTATGTTTATCTCGTCAACTCATGAAAACATTCTGTTTATCACAAACAAGGGAAATATGTTCCGTCTCAAATGCTATGAGATTCCCGAAGGAAGCAAGCAGTCGCGCGGAATGAACATCGTAAATCTTCTCCAGCTTTCGGAGGACGAAAAGGTTGCCGCGATGATGACGACAAAGGACTTCGCGGAAAACAAATACTTTATATGCATAACTAAAAACGGACTTGTAAAGCGCACAAAGCTTTCGGAGTTTAAGAATATCCGTAAGGGCGGACTTAGGGCTATTACTCTTAACGACAACGACGAGATAGCGGCGGGCTTCCTTACCGAGGGCGACTGTACGGCTATCGTCGCTACACATAACGGCGCGGCGATACGATTTGACGAAAACAACGTCCGCTCAATGGGAAGAATAGCGCATGGCGTAAGAGCGATACGCTTCCGCGGAGACGACTATGTTGTTGGAGCGACAAAGATATTCGACGAAAACGCTACTATCCTTACCGTTACCGACAGAGGAATGGGCAGACGCTGCGCGGTATCGAGCTACCGTTTGCAAAACCGCGGCGGTCTTGGACTTAAAAACTATCCCGTAAGCGACGAAAAGGGTCACGTTATCGGAATACGCACGCTCGGTCCGGACGACGATGTAATTCTCATAAGCGCGGAGGGCGTTATCATAAGAATACGCGCGAATGATCTGCGTGTTATGGGCAGGACCGCCTCGGGCGTTCATGTTATGCGTCTCGGAGAAAACGACAGGCTTGTAACCTTTACGCGCACGGCTCACGATGAGGACGAGCAGACGGAAGAAGTCGAGAAGTCGACCGACGAAGAGGTCGCGGCTTCTCTCGCGGAGGACGCGGCGGAGGTTGTCGAGCCTGACGAGCCTGTGACCGATGACGAGGAAAATTCAGACGATGAAGACTCTGATGAAGGTAATTCACAAGAATAAATGCGGTTTTCCCGAACAGCTTGTTCGGGAAAATTCTTGTAATTGTTCCATGTGGAACAATTTTTAAAAGTGAGGTTTAAAATGGCTTTTGATTTTAAAAAGGAATATAAGGAGTTTTATCTTCCGAAAAACAAGCCCGCAATTATAGATGTGCCGGAAATGAACTATATTGCCGTTCGGGGAAAGGGCGACCCGAATGCGGAGGGCAGCGAATATAAGGCGTCGATAGGGCTGCTTTACGGGATTGCTTTTACAATAAAAATGAGCAAAATGGGCAATCACAAAATAGACGGTTATTTTGATTTTGTTGTTCCGCCGCTTGAGGGATTCTGGAAGCAGGAGGGCTGTGACGGGATAGACTTTTCTCAAAAGGATAAATTTGAGTTTATTTCGGTAATAAGGCTTCCGGATTTTGTAACGAAAAGTGAGTTTGATTGGGCAGTTTCAGAGGCAGAAATGAAAAAGAAAACCGATTTTTCAAAGGTCGAATTTCTGACTGTGGACGAGGGACTTTGCGTTCAGTGTATGCACGTCGGTTCTTATGATAATGAGCCGAGGACTATCGCACTTATGGAGGAGTTCCTTGATAAAGAGGGATATGCCGTAGATATGAACGATGTTCGTCTTCACCACGAAATATATCTTTCGGACCCGAGGAGAACAGCTCCGGAAAAGCTGAAAACGGTGATAAGAATTCCGATAAGAAGAGTTTAATAAGAGAGGATTGTTATGTACACTCTTGAAGAATACGACGTCTGTGTTATCGGCGCGGGACACGCGGGCTGTGAGGCAGCTTTGGCGGCGGCGAGACTTGGTATGAAAACCGCGGTTTTTACCCTGTCGCTCGACTGCATAGCGAATATGCCGTGTAATCCGTGTATCGGCGGGTCGGCAAAGGGACAGATAGTCTGCGAGATTGACGCGCTCGGCGGTGAAATGGGAAGGGCGGCGGACGCAACCTTTATCCAGTCGAGGATATTGAACAAGGGTAAGGGTCCCGCTGTTCACAGTCTGAGAGTCCAGAGCGATAGAGTGAAATATCACGGGTATATGAAATCCGTTCTCGAGCAGACCGAGAATTTGTTTATAAAACAAGGCGAGGTTACGGCAATTGATGTTGAAGACGGGAGAGTGACCGCCGTTCGGACAAAGCTTGGCGCGGTCTATCCCTGCAAGGCGGCGATAATCACAACAGGCACATACCTCAACGGAAAAATACACATCGGAGAGCTTAATTACGCGTCGGGTCCCGACAATGTTCTCCCATCGACCGAGCTTACTGAGTGTCTGAAAAACCTCGGGATATCAATGCGGAGGTTTAAGACGGGAACACCCGCGCGCGTTCACAGGCGTTCGGTTGATTTTTCGGTTATGGAAAAGCAAAGCGGCGACGAGGAGATAATGCCGTTTGCGTTTGACAACACCGACGAAATGACCAACAAGGCGGACTGCTATGTTACTTACACCAATGCCGAAACTCACCGCGTGATACTTGAAAATCTCGACCGTTCGCCGCTGTATTCGGGAGTCATCGAGGGAGTAGGCCCGAGGTATTGTCCGAGCATTGAGGACAAGATAGTGCGTTTTAAGGATAAGGAAAGGCATCAGCTTTTCGTTGAGCCGATGGGTCTTGATACGGACGAATGCTATTTACAGGGAATGTCAAGCTCGCTTCCCGAGGACGTTCAGCTTAAGTTCCTCAGAACGATTAAAGGTCTTGAAAATGCGGAGATAATGCGCCCGGCGTACGCTATCGAATACGACTGCTGTGACCCGCTTGAATTAAACGCAACGCTTGAGTTTAAGAACATAAGCGGACTTTACGGCGCGGGGCAGTTCAACTGTACTTCGGGCTATGAAGAAGCCGCCGCGCAGGGGCTTGTCGCGGGAATAAACGCGGCGCTTAAATTAAAGAACAGACCTCCGCTTATTCTTGACAGGGCGTCGAGCTATATCGGAACGCTGATAGACGATCTGGTGACAAAGGGCTGTTCGGAGCCTTACAGAATGATGACCTCGAGGAGCGAGTTCCGATTGATCTTGCGGCAGGATAATGCTCCCGAGAGGCTACTTCCCATTGGTCATGAGGTCGGGCTTGTGTCGGATGAGAGATACGAGCGTTTTCTTGAAAGCTGTAAAGCTCTCGAAAATGAGCTCGCGCGGATAAAGAAAGTGACGATCCACCCGACCGATGAAGTAAACAAGATGCTGGTTGAAAAAGGAACTTCCGCGATAGCCGCGGGAGTACGCCTGTACGAGCTTTTAAAGCGTCCCCAGCTTTCGTATGCGGATTTCGCTGAGTTTGACGCCGAACGTCCGAAGCTTGGTGTTTCACTTGTAAACAGGCTCGAAACCGAACTGAAATATTCGGGATATATCAAAATTCAGCAGGAGCAGATCGAGAAAATGCGTAAGCTTGAAAAGAAGCTGCTCCCGACCGATATCGACTACAGGACAATAAAAGGTTTAAGGCTTGAGGCTCAGGAAAAGCTGAACAAGCACAAGCCGCTTAATATAGGACAGGCGGGCAGGATCTCGGGAGTTAATCCCGCGGACGTTTCGGTTTTGCTTATCTGGCTTGCGGGGAAAGGAAATCAGGGTGAACAGGACTGATTATATTTTAGAACAATTTGGTAGAGCGGGCATTGAGCTGTCAAAGGATAAAGCGGAAAAGCTTGTTGCGTTGTGCGATTTTATGGTCGAATACAACAAAAACGTAAATCTGACAGCGATAACCGAGTTTGACGAGGTCGTTGAAAAGCATTTTATCGACAGCGTGCTTCCTTTTACAATGATCGATATTCCGAAAGGCGCGCGCTTTGTTGATGTGGGTACGGGCGCGGGATTTCCGTCTCTGCCGCTGCTTATCTGTCGGGATGACCTTCGCGGAACGCTTGTGGACAGTTTGGAAAAACGATGCGTTTATCTGCGCAAGGCGTGCGAACTGCTTGGAATAAAAGCTGAAGTCATTCACGCGCGGGGCGAGGAGCTTGGACGAGTACGCCGTGAGGAATTTGATTTTGCCTGCGCGAGAGCAGTCGCGGCGCTCCCTGCGCTTTCGGAATATTGTGTTCCGTTTGTCAGGGTCGGTGGATTTTTCGCGGCATTGAAATCGGTTAATGAAGAACCGAAGCTTGCTGAGAATGCCCTGAATGAACTCGGCGCGGGGTTTGATAATATAGTTGATTATAAACTTCCGAGCGGCGATTTGAGAAGACTGATTATTATAAAAAAAGTTCGGCAGACGCCGACAAAATATCCCCGAAGCTCCGCGAATATCAAGAAAAAGCCGTTGTAAAACAGCTTTTTTCGTCGGTAAATGTAAGTTTTTGCGATATTTTCCTGTGGAAATAATTTCCCCTTTGTGATAGAATTTAATCAACAAAGGAGGTTGTTTTATGAACGGACTGTTTAAACAAAAGGAAAAAATTGCGGGACAGGTGATAATGGCGGAGGTCGGAATGATTATTCCAAACAAATCACAACCGCGAACGGAATTTGACGACAACGCGCTTAAATCTCTTTCCGACAGCATAAGAGAAAACGGAATATTACAGCCGATAATTGTAAGACGGCGGGGCGCGATTTACGAGATAATAAGCGGAGAACGCCGGTTTCGCGCCGCGAAGCTCGCGGGAATAAGAGAGGTTCCGTGCATTGTAAAAAATGTAGACGAGGAAAAATCGGCTGTTCTCGCGCTGATTGAAAATATTCAGCGAAAGGATCTGAGCTATTTTGAGGAAGCCGCGGCTATTGAACGTCTATTGAATGTATACGGGCTGACTCAGGAACAGGCGGCGGCTCGTCTCGGAAAGGCTCAGTCGACTATCGCAAACAAGCTTCGATTGCTGAGGTTTACCGAGGGGGAGAGGCGCTTGCTTTTGACGGGCGGACTATCCGAGCGGCAGGCAAGGGCGCTGGTGAGAATTGACGATGATCTGACCCGTTCGGGCGCTATTGAAACGGTCGTATCAAAGAGGCTTAATATCGAGCAGACGGAAGAGTTGGTGACGCATATCCTTTCGGGAACCGTACAAAGACGGAAGAAAAAGCGCGCGAGCATAGTTTATTCAACTCCCGCGAGACTGTACTTAAACTCGCTTAACGCGCTTATCAAGCGCATTAAAGACGACAATGTCCCATGCGAGCTGTCCGAGCAAAAGTCTGACGGCTATTATGAATATACGTTGAGATTTCCTGTTAACATATAAACAAGAGTAAAATGTTCCGCGCGGAAAATGTTCCACGTGGAACATTTTTTTATCGCGGAAGAATTGTTCTACGTGGAACAATTAAAAATACACAAATAATTCCGACGCCCAAACGAATATATATATAAAATTACGAAAATTGAAAAAAGCACTTTATTTTTGACGAAAAGTATGATATACTTAGATACGTAATCTTATTACCTGAAAATATTGTGAAAAGAGGAAAGACTTTGGGAATTGTAATCGGAGTAGTCAACCAGAAGGGCGGCGTCGGAAAAACAACGACATCGGTAAATATTGCCGCGGGACTTGGCGCACTTGGGAAAAAAGTTCTGCTGATTGATTTTGACCCGCAGGGAAACTCAACAACGGGTTTCGGGGTGGAGAAAAAATCGCTTGAACATACGGTATATGATGTTATTACGGGAGAGGTAAGACCCGAAAAGGCGATAATAGAAACTAAGTTTAAAAACGTTTCCATTTTGCCTTCAACAAGCAAGCTCTGCAACGCCGAGCCGCTTCTTACACAAATGGAGCAGAAAAACCTTCAGCTCAGAAAGGTAGTGCTTCAGATAAAGGATAAATACGATATCGTGCTTATTGACAGTCTGCCGTCGCTTGGGATTCTGGCGGTGAATGTGCTGGCGGCGTGCGATACGATAATTGTTCCGATGACCTGCGAGCATTTTTCGCTTGAGGGTCTGGCGCAGCTTATGGTTACGATAAAAAAGGTAAGACTTAAATCAAACCCGAATATAAGCATAATGGGAATAGTATTTACAATGCTTGACAAGAGACTGATATCGAGCGTTGAAATAAAGAATGAGATAAAAAAGAGCTTTAATAAAAATATGATATTTCATGCGGAGATCCCGCGCAACGTCAGAATTTCCGAGGCACAGAGCCACGGGGAGCCGATTATTTATTTCGACAAATTGTCAAAGGGCGCGGACGCGTATATGAGATTGTCGAAAGAAATTCTCTTAAAATGCCGTGAACGTGTAAAGGAGAAGGTTTAATGGGAAGAAAAACAGACAGCAGCTTTAACGATCTGCTTTTTGACAACGACATTGGCGGCGACGAAAGCGCGGTCACTCTGAGAATAAGCGAGATAGAGCCGAACAAGTCACAGCCGCGAAAGACATTCGACAACGAAAGCCTTAAACAGCTCGCCGATTCGATAAAAGAACACGGAATTTTACAGCCTATTCTTGTAAAGTCAACTTCTGTCGGAAGCTATAAGATAATAGCCGGCGAAAGACGCTGGAGAGCCGCGAAAATGGCGGGACTTTCGGATGTCCCCGTGCTTATCCGCGACGATCTGAGCGAGGAGCAGGCGGCGCAGATAGCGCTTATTGAAAACTTACAGCGCGAAAATCTCAATCCCGTTGAAGAGGCGCTGGGGTATAAAGAACTTCTTGACGAATACTCCATGACGCAGGAACAGCTTTCAAAAGCGCTCGGAAAGGCGCGCTCGTCAATAGCGAACAGCCTCGGACTTTTAACGCTTCCGGACGAAGTGAAAAAGCTGCTTGCGGAGGGAAAGATATCGTCGGGACACTGCAAAGTGCTTAAAAGCTTTAAGGACGAGGAAAATATAATTCAGGCGGCAAAGCTTGCGGCAAAGGACAATATGTCGGTAAGAGAGCTTGAAGATTATGTAAAAAGCTTTGAAAGCGCCAGAGCGGCGGAAAAAAAGAAAAAGCGGATAAAACAAAAGGCTAATTATTATACTGAAATAGAAGCAAGTCTTTCGGATATTCTCGAAACAAAGGTAAGAATAAACGAAGGGAAGAGATCAAATATTTTGCAGATCGAATTTTCCGATGAGGAATTTTTGAGGAATATTGTAGAAAGATTTTTTATGGAGGAAAATTAAAATGATAGATATCAAGCTTATCAGAGATAATCCCGATGTAGTTCGTGAAAACATAAAGAAGAAGTTTCAGGACGACAAGCTCCCCCTTGTAGACGAGGTAATAGAGCTTGACGTTGAAAACCGCAGGACCATTCAGAAAATGGAACAGCTCCGCGCGGACAGAAACCGCATTTCCAAGGAGATAGGCGGATTTATGTCCAAGGGAATGAAAGACGAAGCGGAAAAGGCAAAGGCAAAGGTGGCGGAGTTTGCCGAGGAGCAGAAGCAGCTTGAGGAAAAGCAGGCCGAACTTTCCGAGAGAATAAACAAGATAATGATGACCATTCCGAATATCATCGACCCTTCCGTTCCTATCGGAAAGGACGACAGCGAGAATGTTGAGATAACAAAATACGGTGAGCCTGTTGTGCCGGATTTTGAAATTCCTTATCACAGCGAGATCATGGAAAAGCTGAACGGAATAGACCTCGACTCGGCGAGAAAGGTTGCGGGAAACGGCTTTTATTACCTTATGGGCGATATCGCGCGTCTGCATTCGGCGGTGCTTTCCTACGCGAGAGATTTTATGATAGACAGGGGATTTACCTACTGCATTCCGCCGTATATGATAAGAAGCAACGTCGTAACGGGAGTTATGAGCTTTGCGGAAATGGACGCGATGATGTATAAGATAGAGGGCGAGGATC
>JAFLUG010000080.1 GCA_022508885.1 Oscillospiraceae bacterium
ATGATAAAATGTTCACCTTTATATGTCGCAGTCGGGTGACTTGTTTCTATATCAATGTCAACATCGCCTATAATGGTTTGCTCGAATCCATCGGTATTCCCGGCAACCAAGTACATAGCTATATCATATTTCAAGTATTCATTGACGTATTGTACAGGCAGCATCAATTCAAACGGTATTTCTATATCAACGCCCAATGTCATGAGATATTCCGCCACCTTTGGATAGGCGGCTTTGATTTCATCTATGTAATTTTGGCAATAGTCACAAAGGCAGCAATCCTCTCTTGTAAATTCGCTATAATACTGTTTTGTTTTCTCAATATCCATAATAATTACCCCTATAAATTCCGATTTATCTTAATGCAATTCCGCACCGAGACAATGCACTTTAATACTCAATTCCCTTTCTTGCGGAAACGCCCTTATCAAACGGGTGCTTTACGCACTTTACCTCACTTATGTAGTCGGCGATGTTCAGAAATATTTCCGCGGGATTCCGCCCCGTAATGACGATCTCCGCGGGGAATTCCCTGCATAGAAGAAATTCCTCGGCGGATTTTCTGTCAAGCAAATTATAGTCGTAAGCGGCGTTGAACTCGTCGATTATCAGCACATCGACTGCTCCCGATTTCACAAGCTCATAGCCCTCCGAAAGCAGTTTATTGTGACAGGCGGTTATCTCGGCTTTGTCCGTCTCGGTCATTTTGCTTGTAAAGCCGTAGTTTTTATCACAGCGAGTGACAGTGATATTCGGTATCAGGCGCAGAGCTTCAAGCTCGGAGGTGTTTGTGCCTTTTAAAAGCTGTATCACGCGGACGGTTTTCCCCGCGCCCGCGGCTCTCAGCGCAAGACCGAGCGCGGCAGTGGTTTTGCCCTTACCCTCGCCGCAGTAGATATGCAGAAATCCCATTTTTATTCTCTCCTTCAGCTATTGTATTCCACGCACTTTTTCACAAAATTTTCGGCGATAAGCGGGTTTGCGTAAAAATAAAGATGCGGAAAACCGGCGTAAATATTTTCATCGGCATGAATACAGCTATATACCGCTCCGTTTGTTTTTTCCGCGGAAAAATCTTCTCCCGCGTCCGAGCTTTCATAATAGTGAAACTCATGAGCAGGAATTATCTTCCCCGCCTTGCAGAGCAGATTATCCCGCTTCGCGGTCAAATTAACATAGCCGAACCGCTGAAGCTTTTCGGTTTTAAAGGCGGCGCCTTTGATAACTCCCACAGCGGGAAACTGCTTTCCGTTTTCGTTTTCAATCGTTTCGTGAAGATACATAAACCCGCCGCATTCGGCAATTGTCGGCATTCCTCCGAGTATCCTTTCCCGCAGTTCCGAAAGCATTGCGGTATTTTTTGAAAGCCGCTCGGCGTACAGTTCGGGATATCCTCCGCACAGAATTATCCCGCGGGTGTTTTCGGGAAGCTTTTTGTCCGAAAGCGGCGAGAAATATCTTATCTCACAGCCAAGCTCTTCGAGCAGTTCTATGTTGTCACGGTAAGTAAAGCAAAACGCCGCGTCCTTTGCGGCCGCTATAACAGCAGGCTTTTTCGTGATTACAGCCGGAGCGGGAGCCTTGAATGCGCCAAAATCTCCCGCGTCCGAAAGCTCGATCAGTCTGTCTAAATTCACATTTTCTTCGGCGGCTTTTGCGAGTATCTGCGCTTTTGTCTGCAAATCGGAAATCTCATCGGCAGTAAGCAAACCGAGATGCCGGCTTTTAATCTCTGCGTTTTTGCAATATGGAAGATAGCCCAAAAATTCGGTGTTAAGTTCTTCACATATCTTCCTTACTTCGGGAATAAGCCTCTCGGAAAGGCGGTTGAAGATAAAGCCCGCAATGTTGTTCGGGTATCTGTATGACAGAAAGCCCTTTATGACCGCGCCGACCGAAGCTCCCATTCCCTTACAGTCAACAACAATGACCGCCGGTGTGTCAAGCGACTGTGAAAGCTCGTAGGAAGACGCCCCTCCGCCGTCATAAAATCCCATTACGCCCTCAATTACGGAAACGTCGGCTTTGCGGGAGTGTTTTTCAAGCAGGAATTTCAGCGTGTCGTCATCACAGAAAAACCTGTCAAGATTATAGCTTTGTGCGCCGATTATACGGCTGTGAAACATCGGGTCGATATAATCCGGCCCGCACTTAAACGAAGCCGCTCTTAGTCCGCGGTTTAAAAGAGCCTTTAAAACCGCGGCGGTAACGGTCGTTTTTCCGCAGCCGCTGTTTGTTCCGCAAAGCATTATTCGGCGCATACTTATCTCTCCCGATGTTTTGATAGAATAATTGTAGCTTATTTTTCGGATAATTGTCAACCGTAAAATTTCACAAAAAAGCAAACTTGCTCATAAACAATAATGTGAAAGCCTACAATTTTTAAGAAAAGCTCTTGAAAACAGATTTTTTCGGTGCTAAAATAAAGCTCGGATATATCCGTTGAAAATTGAATAACAGCGTGCTGACATTACCGCTCAACGCTCGGATAATGTCAACACGCTGACAAACGGTGCCTCTCAAAGCTCTTGAGAGGGTAAAAGGGAAGCAAGTTCAAATCTTGCACGATCTCGTCACTGTGGTAAGCGAGCGCAAAGCCATGCGCCGAAAAATTTCGGCGCGGTCACTGAGCAATCGGGAAGGCGGCTTTGTACGTTATCAGCTTTAAGTCAGGAAACCTGCCGTTTGTCAGTACGGAAATTCCGGCAGAATTGCAATAATGCGCGGAATTTCAGGTCACGAGGCATTGACCGTACTATAATCTCTCGCTTTTGCGAGGGCGTTTTGGTTATGCCTTTTTTCGGAATGAAAATGGGCTTTTTTTATTGCCCGGAAAGGTGTAAAAATATGAAAAAAAGACTTTTGGCAGGCTTGCTTGCGGCGGCGGTTTTGCTTGCGGGCTGCAATGACAACAAGGAAAACACGTCGGATAATTCTTCCACGGTTTCGGATTCTCAAGGCTCGGGCGGCGAAAACTCTTCGCCCGAAAATGAAAGCTATGACGGAAAGCTGGTTTTTGACCATGCGATGGAGCTTAAATACGCGAAGAATTTCTCGGTGGATTACTACAAGGGCGGATATAAGCTGGTTAAGATCGTTGACGGAACGGAGCTTCTTATCGTTCCTGAAAATATGAGAGTTCCCGCGGAGATATCCGAAAAAACGATAGTTTTACAGCAGCCGATAACCAACATTCTCGTTTCCTCGACGCCGACTATCTCGCTTATAAGCGACATCGGCGCGCTTGACAGCGTTACGCTTACTACAAGCGACGTTGATTCGTGGTATATCGAAAATGTTAAAGACGCTTTTAAGTCGGGTAAAATGGCTTATGTGGGAGATTACGCGGCGCCGGACTATGAGCTGATCTCCTCAACGGGAACCAAGTTTTCGATCTTCTCTACGATGCTGCTCGACGAAGTTGCCGCACAGTTTAAAGAGCTTGGAGTAGACGTAATGGCGGAATACTCCCACAAAGAGGATCACCCTCTCGCGAGAGTCGAGTGGATAAAGCTCTACGGCGCTATGTTCAACTCTGAGAAAATCGCCGAGGAGAAATTTGAAGCGCAAGAGGCGTATATCAATGAAATCGCCAAGAAAGAAAACACGGGAAAGACCGTTGCGGTTTTCTATATAACCTCGTCGGGAAAGCTCTACGCGCGAAACGCGGGAGACTATATGTCAAAGATGGTTGAGCTTGCGGGAGGTAAATATATTCTTTCTGACCTCAAGCCCGAAGATTCGGGAACGACAAACATGGAATTTGAGGCGTTTTTCGACAGCGCGAAGGACGCTGATTATATAATCTATGTGTGGAGTATGGGCGGAAAGCCGTCAACTCTTTCGGACTTTCTGGCAAGAGGGGAAATTCTCGCTGATATGAAAGCTGTCAAAAACGGAAACGTATGGTGTACTACTCCCGATTTCTTTCAGATATCAAACACTCTCGGAAGTATGGTAAACGACATCAACCTTATGCTGAACGCCGACGAAAGCGTTGACAAGCTGACTTATTTAACTAAGCTCAAATGAAAACGAAACGGACCGAAAAGCACAGGGGTTTGCGCGCAGTTATCGTTTTCACCGCGCTTGGTATACTTCTTATAGCGGCGTTTATGCTGAACATAAATTCGGGCAGCGTAAAGCTTTCACTCGGCGAGGTGTTCGACATTGTTTTTCTGCGCGACGAAAGCCGTGAAAACTACAATATACTCTGGAAAATAAGACTTCCGAGAATGGCTCTGTCGGCTGTTCTCGGGGGCGCGCTCGCGCTGTCGGGATTTTTACTGCAAAGCTTTTTCCGAAACCCCATTGCGGGTCCGTTTGTGCTGGGAATCTCCTCGGGAGCGAAAATGCTGCTGGCTGTTGTGACTATCGCGGCGGCGGGAATTTTTGCCGAGGAATATATAAGCCTTCCGACGGGAGTTACCGTTATTACGGCGTTTTTAGGCTCTATGCTTATAACGCTTGTGGTGCTTATGTTTTCGGGCAGAGTGAGGGATATGTCGACTCTTCTTGTCATAGGCATAATGATAAGCTATATCTGCTCATCCGTTACAGATTTTCTGATAAACTTCGCGCAGGACGCGGATATTGTAAACCTTACGCACTGGTCACTCGGAAGTTTTTCGGGGGCGAAATGGCAGGACGTCGGTATTTCCGCGGCGATAGTTTTCCCCGCGTTTGTTCTTTCCTGTCTTATGGCAAAGCCTATCTCGGCTTATGCGCTCGGCGAGGGATACGCTAAAAGCGTTGGTGTCAGAGTCGGTATTTTCCGCGCGATTCTCATCGGGCTTTCGAGCGTGCTTTCGGCGGCGGTCACGGCGTTTGCGGGGCCTATCTCGTTTGTGGGAATTGCCGTTCCGCACATAGCGCGGCTGAGTCTCGGGACAAACAGACCGAAACTTATGATCCCCGCGGTGTTTTTTGGCGGAATGGCATTTTGTATGTTCTGCGACCTTATAGCGCGGACGGTGTTTTCGCCGACCGACTTGTCGATAGGAACGGTTACGGGGATAATCGGCGCGCCTATCGTGATATGGCTTATGGCGACGAGGAGGAAGCAGAGTGGCTGACAAACTGAATGACGATTTTTACTTCTCGTGTAAACAGCTTACCGTCGGCTATAACAAAAAGCCGCTTATCTCGGATATTTCCGTGGGAATAAAACGCGGCGAGATACTCACCCTTATCGGACCGAACGGCGCGGGGAAATCCACGATACTGAAAAGCATTTCAAAACAGCTTTCGGCTATAAGCGGAAAGGTTTTTGTCGGAGGCGACGAGCTTTCCGAGCTTTCTCCGAGAAAGCTTTCAAAGCGTATGGCGGTGATGCTGACGGAGAGGCTCGTTCCCGAGCTGATGACAGTAGGAGAGCTTGCGGCTTCGGGGAGATATCCGTACACAAACGCTTTTGGAAAGCTGACCGACGAGGACAGGCGCATCGTCAATGAAGCGTTGGAGCAAGTCCACGCGCTTGAACTGTATAACATGGAGATAAGCTCGCTCAGCGACGGACAGCGTCAGCGCGTCATGCTTGCGCGCGCGCTTTGTCAACAGCCTGAGATAATCGTGCTTGACGAGCCGGTGTCGTTTCTTGATATAAAGCACAAGACCGAGCTGCTTGAGCTGCTGTATGAAATGTCGCGAAACAAGGGAATAACGATAATATTAAGTCTGCACGAGATAGACCTCGCGGCGAAAATTTCCGACAGGATAATGTGCGTAAAGGGCGAGTATATCACGAATATCGGAGCGCCCGAGGAAATTTTCACCGACAGCACGATTTCCGAGCTGTACGAAATTGGCAGCGAAAAATACAACTCTCTTTTCGGAAGCACCGAGCTTTTTTTGCCCGCAAGCGGAAAACCGCGCGTTTTTGTCATCGGCGGAAACGGAAGCGGGATAGCCTTTTACCGCCTTTTGCGTCGGCTCGGTATTTCATTTTACGCGGGAATTTTGTTTGAAAACGACGTTGATTTTCAGATAGCGTCCAGACTTGCGGAAAAGACCGTTTCCTGCGCGGCGTTTTCAAAGCCCGACGAACAGACGATAAGGCTTGCGGAAGAGCACATTCAACGCTGTGAGTATGTTATTGACTGCGGCTGTGAGATAGGGGAAATAAACAGGGCAAATGAAATACTGATCAAAAATGCCGAAGAAAGCGGGAAAACTGTTCTTCGGAAGATTTCAGAAATAGAAAAGCTGTTTGTATAATACAAAAAGTCCTCCTATGGTAAGCCATAGGAGGTTCTTTTTATTTTGTAACAGCCGCTCGGTCACTTTAAGAAGCTCGCCGTATCGATACGGTTGAGCGCTCTCGCGAGCTTTGCTTCGGCAAGGGCCAGCTCCTTGGCGTCGTTGGCGGCTCTTTTGCGCTCCTCGGCGGCCTCTTTAGCCGCGTTGGCACGCGTAACGTCGATCTCGTCAGCCCACTCGCAGGTCTGCACGAGAATTGTCGTAAGATCCTTTGAAACCTTTATAATTCCGCCCGAGGTCGCGGCTCTGCGAAACTCTCCGTTTACCATCACGCGCATCTGTCCAATGCCTATCGCGGCACAGTACGGCTCGTGACCCTTGAGTATTCCGACGTCGCCGACGGTCGTGCGGACGATAACCTGCTCTATATCGCCGTCAAAAAAAGTTTTTTCGGGCGTGATTATCTGCAGCTTAAATGGCGTCATCAAAGCACCGTCCTTTCATTAAGACTCTTTCTTTGCTTTTTCGACAGCCTCGTCAATTGTTCCGACGAACAAGAACGCGCTCTCGGGCAGGTCGTCGTGCTTGCCCTCGATGATCTCCTTAAAGCCGCGAATGGTCTCCTTAAGAGGAACATACTTGCCCTCGTAGCCCGTAAACTGCTCCGCAACCGAGAACGGCTGAGAGAGGAAACGCTGGATCTTTCTCGCGCGGGAAACCGTCAGCTTATCTTCGTCGTTGAGTTCGTCCATACCGAGGATCGCGATAATATCCTGAAGCTCGTTATAACGCTGAAGAATTGCCTGTACGTCACGAGCTACTTGATAGTGCTCCTGTCCTACTACGTCGGGAGCAAGGATTCTCGATGAACTTTCCAGCGGGTCAACCGCGGGATAGATACCCATCGAAGCGATATCACGCGATAAAACCGTCGTCGCGTCCAGGTGCGCGAAGGTCGTCGCGGGCGCGGGGTCGGTAAGGTCGTCCGCAGGAACATAGACTGCCTGAACGGACGTGATAGAACCCTTCTTTGTAGAGGTGATTCTTTCCTGAAGCGCGCCCATCTCCGTCGCGAGCGTCGGCTGATATCCAACGGCGCTCGGCATACGTCCGAGCAGCGCCGAAACCTCGGAGCCCGCCTGTGTGAAACGGAAGATGTTGTCTATGAACAGAAGAACGTCCTGTCCCATTCTGTCGCGGAAATATTCCGCCATTGTAAGTCCCGAAAGCGCAACTCTCATTCTCGCTCCCGGCGGCTCGTTCATCTGACCGTATACGAGGGCGGTCTTGTTGATAACGCCCGACTCGGTCATCTCGCGGTAGAGGTCGTTACCCTCACGGGTACGCTCTCCTACTCCCGTAAATACCGAGATACCGCCGTGCTGCTTCGCGACGTTGTTTATAAGCTCCTGAATAAGAACCGTTTTTCCAACGCCCGCGCCGCCGAACAAACCGATCTTTCCGCCTCTGAGGTAGGGGGCGATAAGGTCTATGACCTTGATTCCCGTTTCAAGAACCTCTTTGGAAGCGCCCTGCTCCTCAAAGGTGGGAGCGGGTCTGTGAATCTCCCAGCGCTCTTCTGTCTGAGGCTCGGGCTTATTGTCAACCGCCTCGCCGAGAAGGTTGAAGATACGTCCGAGCGTCTGCTCGCCAACGGGAACCTTTATGGATGTTCCCGTATCGACAGCTTCCATTCCTCTGACAAGACCGTCCGTGCTGCCCATTGCTATGCAGCGCACAACGTCATCGCCGATATGCTGTGCAACCTCGACAACAAGCCTTTTGCCGTTGTTGTCGATCTCTATCGCGTTAAGCAGATTCGGCAGGTTTTCCGGCGCAAATCTTATGTCCAGAACCGCGCCGATAACCTGGGCGATAGTGCCTATGTTTTGTTTTGTCATCTTTTAGTAATTCCTCCTGTTGATAATTAGAGGTTTAAGTCAATAAGAACGGCTTTATGCCGGACTTATAATCATCCCTGCGCCGAAGCACCGGAAACTATGTCGATAATTTCCGTCGTGATGCTTGCCTGACGCGCACGGTTATACAACAGCGACAAGCTTTCGGTCATAGCGTCCGCGTTGTCGGTTGCGTTTTCCATTGCCGTTCGTCTTGCGCCCTGCTCCGACGCGTAGCTCTCGACAACCGCGCACTGTATAAGCGACGCGGTAAATCTCGGCACGATACGGTTGAATACCGCCTCGGGAGAAGGGTCGTATGTAATCTCCGTGGTCTCTTCAAGCTCTGCCGTGGTCATTGGCAGAACCGCCATGCTCTGAGGCTGCTGCGACATAGACGAAACAAACATTGTGTAGAACACAACTACCTCGTCAACCTCTTTGCTCGTAAACAGGTCTACCGCGATATTCGCGATATCCTGCGCCGTATTGGGCTTTATGTTTTCCGCAATATTCGCGTAAGATGCGACCAGTTCATAGCCGCGCTTTGCGAAATATTCCACAGCCTTTCTGCCGATAGCGATTATCTTCGGCTTTTCGGCGTCGTTTTTATGAGCCGCCGCCGCGAGCTTAAGCACGTTAGAGTTATATCCTCCCGCAAGACCTCTGTCGCCCGCTACTACGATGAACAGTCTGCGCTTTACTTCTCTTCTCTCGGTAAAAACAGTCTGAATGTTTCTGCCCGAAGCTATCTCGCACATTGACCTGTAAAGCTCGTTAAAGTACGGACGCGCCTGCTCCGCTCTTACTTTCGCCTTGCGGAGCTTACTCGAAGCCACAAGCTGCATAGCCTTTGTTATCTGCTTTGTAGAGCCGACCGACTTTATGCGGCGCTTTATGGCTTTCATATTTCCGCTTGCTATAATATCACCTCCTAAAACGTAAACCCGTTAAACATTGTCGTTTGTGGTGATATATTTGACCCTTTTTTCAAGGTACAGCCAAGCCACCGCAAGTCCTGCAACAACGGAAAAAACCGTAGCGATTATGCTGAGTACAAAAGAAGCCTGTTTCATAAATAGCACTCCTTTAAATCAATCGTAAGTAGAAGCGAAGCTCGAAAGAAGCTCGTTGAGCGCCGTTTCGTTCTCGGGAGAAATGACCTTTTTCTCACGGATATCCGAAAGAAGCTCGGGCTTGGTAGTCTTGATATGGTCGAGCAGATCCTTCTGATACTGCTTTATCTTCTGAAGCGGGATAGAAGCAAGGAAGTTGTTTACGACTGCGTAGATTATAACTATCTGATCCTCAACCTCAAGCGGAGAGTTTTCGTCCTGTTTAAGAACCTCAACAATACGCTCGCCCTTTGCGAGACGGTTTTTGGTATCCTGGTCGAGATCCGAGCCGAACTGTGAGAACGACTGAAGCTCACGATACTGAGAGTAGTCGAGCTTAAGCGTACCCGAAACCTTCTTCATCGCCTTTATCTGCGCGTTACCGCCGACACGGGATACCGAGATACCGGGGTTTACCGCGGGACGAACGCCCGAG
>JAFLUG010000081.1 GCA_022508885.1 Oscillospiraceae bacterium
GTTTGTTTAGTTGTCTCCTTTCTTTTGTTCTACACATAATTATAATTTGATTTCGAGCCTTGGTATTTTAGGCTCTCTTTTTTTATGTGTACAGTTACCTTTTAACAGGCTCAATTGACAACCGGCTGTTAATAAACCGAAAGGCTTTGCGCTATGAGTGAAAGTGTTTTTTACCGCTTCGCGCCGTTTATTCAGGACTATATCTATAGGAATAAATGGGACGAGCTTCATGAGATACAAGTCGCGGCGGCGGAGATAATTTTCGACGGCGACGACAATCTGCTGCTTACGTCCGGCACCGCCAGCGGAAAGACCGAGGCGGCGTTTCTGCCCGTACTTACACATTTATGGGAAAACCCCTCAAAAAGCGTGGGAGTTTTGTATGTGTCTCCTCTTAAGGCTCTTATAAACGACCAGTTCGAGCGCCTCGAGGAGCTTCTGGAGGAGGCGGATATCCCCGTGACAAAATGGCACGGCGACGCTTCTCCGACGGCGAAAAAGCGTCTGGTAAAAGATCCGCGCGGAGTTATGCAGACAACACCCGAAAGCCTTGAAAGCCTGCTTATCCGAAACAGCTCGAACATTTTCAGGCTGTTTTCCGACCTGAGGTTTATCGTTATAGACGAGGTCCATTATTTTATGGACAACGACCGCGGGCTTCAGCTCATTTCCGTGCTTGAAAGAATACAGCGGATAATCGGATTTTCCCCTCGTAGGATAGGTCTTTCCGCTACGCTTGGCGACTGCACAAACGCCGAGAAATGGCTGTGTATGGGGACAGAGCGAACCTGCGTAACTCCGATATGCAAAGAGGGCGGGAGAAGGATAAGACTTTCGGTGAGGTTTTTCCCGATCGCCGAGAAGATACCTAATTCAGACAGCAAAACACTTCTTGAGAAATACTACGAATACCTTTACGAAAGCACTCACGCAAAACGCTGCATCCTGTTTTCAAACAGCAAGGGCGAGGTTGAGGAAAACATAGCTCATCTTCGCAGGCTGTCCGAGAAAAATCACGGAAACGACTGCTATCTTGTCCACCACGCGAACATCTCTCCCGCACTGAGAGAATTCGCCGAAAAGCGGATGAAAAGCGGCGAGCTTCCCGTTTGCACGGGAGCGACAGTAACTCTTGAGCTTGGTGTAGACCTGGGGCATCTCGAGAGGATAGTGCAGACAGGCTGTCCGCTTACGGTCTCGGGGCTTGTCCAGCGGCTCGGACGCACGGGAAGACGCGGCGGCGAAGCGGAGATGCGCTTTGCGTTCAGGCACGACATGAGCCTTCCTCCAAACGATTTCTACAAGGAAATAAACTGGGACTTTGTCATGTGTATCGCCGAGATACTATTGTACACGCGCGAAAAATGGGTAGAGCCGATGTATCTGCCAAAGCTTCCGTACAGTCTGCTGTTTCACCAGACCATGTCGGTAATGACCGCAAACGGCTCGCTTATGCCAAAGGAGCTTGCGCGGCAGATACTTACGCTGTCGGTGTTCAAAAACGTAACAAAAGACGATTATCTTTTGTTTCTCCGTCATCTGCTCGAAAACGGAATGCTTGAAAAGTCCGAGGACGGTTCTCTGCTTATAGGCGAAAGAGGCGAAAGCGTTGTAAACAACTACGAGTTTTTAGCGGTTTTCTCCGTACCTGTGGAATACAGCGTCCGTCATAATTCCGAGGAGATAGGCACTGTTCAGAACCCTTTTCCCGTCGGAAATCAATTTGCCCTTGCGGGGCAGGCGTGGGAAGTCGTCGAGCTTGACAAAAAAGCGCTGATAATCTATGTAAAGCATATACAGGGGATCTCGTCCAATATGTGGACGGACGTAGGAAACGAGTATGTTCACACGAGGGTAATGAAGAAGATACTTGACGTCATAAAAAGCGACGAGGAATACGGCTTTCTTGACGCAAGCGCGAAAAAACGGCTTTCGGATATCCGCGCGCTTTGCAGAAACGCGGCGGGCGGCGAGATGATCTCTCAAAACGCCATTTCGTCAGGAACGGTATCCGAAGGCGAAAGAATTGTTCTGGCGCTTTCCGAAACTGTTTTCGCGGTATTTCCGTTTCTGGGAACGCGCGGTATGGCGGCGCTTGTTTTCGCTTTGCGCGAGCGCGGCTTTGACGCAAACCTCTGGCTTTCAAGAAGCATACCCGTATGCATTGAGGTGAGGAGCGACCGCGGAAAAACCGCTCTTATCTCCGCGCTTAACTCAATAAGGTCAAACGGCGCGGATAAGTACGGCTTTCATATCCCGGACAACTGTGAGATAGTCGGAAAATTCAACGACTATATTCCGCGTGAGCTGCTGAAAAAACAGTATGTCGAGGATTATATCGACTGCGATGAGCTGAAGAATATTGAATAAGCATTATTCCTGAATACAGAACGCGCCCGGAATTTTCCGAGCGCGTTCTGCTTTTATAGCCAATAACCGATTCTGACAGCCGACAACTATCAGGACATAAGCTTCTTTTCCATTTCTGCGGGATTGTTTGAATACTCGAGAGCCGTCTGGAAGGATATCTTTCCCGCGGCGTAAAGCTTTGCGAGCGCGTCGATAAGCGTCTGCATTCCCTGTGACGAGCCGCCCTGCATGGTGGTTTCCATCTGCGCTATCTTGTTTGAACGGATAAGGTTTTTGATAGCGTCCGTTCCGAGCATTATCTCGTCGCACGCTACTCTTCCCTTGCCGTCCGAGGTAGGTATAAGAAGCTGTGCAACTACACCCTGGATCATGTTCGCGACCTGTGTTCTTACCTGCTCCTTTGCGTCTGCGGGGCAGACGTCGATAATACGGTCGATGGTCTGCGCGGCGGACGAGGTATGAAGCGTTCCGAAGACAAGGTGTCCCGTTTCCGCGGCGGTAAGCGCGAGAGAGATAGTTTCGTAGTCTCTCATCTCACCGATAAGTATAACGTCGGGGTCTTCACGAAGCGCGCTTCTGAGAGCGTCCGAAAAGCTCGGAACATCGCGGCCTACCTCGCGCTGGTGTACAGTGGCCTTTGCCTGATGATAGCGGTATTCGATAGGGTCTTCGATAGTGATTATATGACACGCGCGGGTCTCGTTGATATGCTGAAGCATTGCGGCGAGAGTTGTGGATTTACCCGCGCCCGTAGGTCCCGTTACAAGTATAAGCCCCTTGCGCTTTTTAGCAAGCTCAAGCAAAACTGGCGGAAGTCCGAGATCGTCAAGCGAAGGAATGTCCTCGTTAAGCAGACGTATCGAGCAGGCAAGCTTTCCGCTCTGGTGGAATACGTTTACACGCTGACGCGCTCCGTTCTTAAGCTCAAAGCTGAAGTCAACGTCCCTGCCTTTTGCGAGTATCTGCTCCTGCTCGGGTGTGATGATCGACATAATGGTGCGGTGTACGACCTGATCGGAAAGGTCCTGGTATTTTACAAGCTCTCCGTGAACTCTTATGACTGTAGGCAAACCGACCGTAAGATGAATATCCGAGGCTTTCATTTCGCGCGCCTGCATAATAAAATCTTCAAATGTCATAACATAATCTCCTTCGACTGCTTTTTTGACCTCCGAAACGCCGCCTTCAAACGAAAAAGCCTTTATTTCGGTTTGATATATCTTAATTATAACATATTATTCACAAAAAGTAAATAGTTTTGGAAAAATTTTTGTATATATTTTTACAATTAAAACGCACTCGGGATTTTTCCGAGTGCGTTTATGCTTTAATTCTTGCCGTAAGTTACCCGAAGCGTTCTGTCCCGAAACGGATAAAATTATACTCTCTGCCTACGGCGTCCCATGTAAGTGCTCCGACATTTCCCGTAGGGGTTATGCCGTAAAGCTCCTGGAAGATAAGCACGGCGTTTTCGGTCTGAGGCCCGTAATAACCCGTGACCTCAATAACAGGTATTGCCGCGATATTCTGCCCGACTACCCTCAGATATGTCTGAAACTCCCTTACATCGTCATTTCTCATTCCGGGGGTGAGATTATATCCGGGATAAAGCGCGGCGGTCGAGCCTTCGTAGCCCTCGGGGAGGTTGTTTACGATATTTCTGAACATCTCGGTAATAAGCTGCCATGTGCGGAAATCAACAACGCCGTCGGGATTTAATCCGTAAAACCGCTCGAACGCCTTGACCTGATTTTCCATCTGCTCGTTAAATACGCCGCTTGCCGGTACGGACGGCACCTCGGGATTGAAATACGCTATTACGTTGAGGAAATACTGAACTATCCTTACGCGCTCCCCCGTGTCTCCGCGTCTTAAAACATTGCCGAAGATATTTTGCGTCTCCTCGGCGGTAAGTCCCTCGCTCGTAAGCTCGGCAAGGTGTTTTACAGCGGTGAAGATATATTTTATCTGATACCAGGTAGATTTGTTCACTATTCCCGTCTGGGGCAGTCCGAAAACGCTCTGGAACACGCGTACTGCCTCTGCCGTGCCTTCGCCGTAGATCCCGTTTGCGGGAACAATTTTCGGGATAGCGGGATAGTTTGTGCTGATACGGTTAAGTTCCACCTGAAGTATACGTACCTCGTTTCCGGTAGAGCCAAAGCCGAACGGTGTTCCGGGATAGCTTGAGATGTTGGGCGAGACCGGCGCGTTGTACACTATGTCAATGTCGCTTCCGTAATAGTATTGAAGGATCTCATACGGCGTAAAGCCGCGGTTTGCGAGAGTTACCGTTCCCCACTGCGAAAGTCCCGCGCAGGTTACGGTCGTGCCGTTGCAGAACTGCGTGAAAAGAGGTTCTATGTTTCCGCGGCGCACGACATAGTTATTGAATATTTCATCGACAATATTACTTATGTTCTGATAGATGTCTCTTCCGTACACAAACGCCTGGTCATACTGGGTAGATGAGGTAATGTCAAAATCAAACCCGCGCGAACGGTACCACTCTGTATAAACACGGTTCATGGCAAAGGTTATCTGCGCGTAGATATTCGCGCGGATAGCGGCCTCGGGCCAGGTGGGATAGATCTCGCTTGATGCAACGTTTTTTATGTAATTCGGAAACGAAAGTGAAACGTTTCTTGCGTTGGAGTTCGGAACGCCGAGATGTACTACTATTCTTTCCGGAACAACGGGCAGATTATCAGGCATCGGCTTCACCCCCGTTTTCAGGGTACGTCCTTGGAACAGGTACCATTCCTACCTGCTGTATGGAATTTACGCCGTCAAATATCGGAATATCTCTGAACACAACGTCCGCGAAGCCTTTGTGCGATACCACCGCGTCATAAGCCGCATACGGACGGATCCTGTTGTCGGGGTCCTGCGA
This sequence comes from Oscillospiraceae bacterium, assembly GCA_022508885.1. GTDB lineage: Bacteria > Bacillota > Clostridia > Oscillospirales > Ruminococcaceae > CAG-115. The sequence continues at coordinate 5,264 of JAFLUG010000081.1, forward strand.
AAGCTCTCTTGAGGGCGCCGGCAGAAGCACGGCAGTGGTCCGCCCGCTTTCGTCGGTCAAAAGAGTATAGAATATGTGCTGCTTTCCGTTAAACACCTTTGTCACAGTACAAACCGCGTTTTCCACGGGCAGAGCCTCGTTTGCGGTAAAAATGCGAAACATCAGCGTTCCGGCGCCGCGGTTGTTTTTCTCAAATTCCTCAACGCTGTTGCTGACTGTATCGGTAAAATCTATAGGTCCCGTCTGGCTTCCGTTGGGACGCATAACGTCGATGGGGTCGTTCTGAGGCATACGGTTATCCTCAAAATTGCGTCCCGTAAGCTGTTCGTCGGGGCTTTGTCCGCTTATGGGCAGTTCCGTAAGGCGCTCGGCTTTTTCATTTGAAACGGTTTCATTATCGCCAAACTCGGCTCTCGAAGCAGTACCGGAATTATTTGTTATTCCCGATGAGTTTTCCGTGTGAACATTCTCATCGGGTACGCTCTGCTCGGTTATTTCCTCGCGCGTTTCCTCAAACGACGGAATTTCGCCGAACATGAGCCGGTCGAAGGTTTCCTCCCGCTGTGTTTTCCGCGCATCATCGGAAGTTTCTGCCGCAGCTTCTCCGCTCATTTCGCTGTCGTCTGAAGTATCCGCTGTATTGTCGGATAATTCCGTTTGTTCCGCGGGAAATACATACGTTACACTTTCCTCGTCCTCGGAGGGATCAACAGCCGCGTCGGTATTTTCAGACCTCACGCTTTCCAATATTTCATCGGGAACATTTATTTTTCCAAGCTCCTTTTGCGCGTCCTCGGAAATGTACCCGATAACACTCGGCTTTTTTCTCCCGGATTCCGGCGAAGGCTCTTCCGTTGAAATAACATCGGACGAAGCGGACTGCTGCCCCGGTACGGCGGATATGTTTTTTTCGCCGCTTTCTTTCGGACTGCCCGCCTTGCTGTATTCAAGAAGCTCTTTCTTATAGCGCTCGATCATCTTTTTCATATCTTCCATAGACATTACCTCCATAAAATATTACTTCTCTGTAATGTATATGCCGATAATTGCAGTAAAATGCAGTATGCGCGGAGTTATTGTTAATGAAACGCAGAGCGTAATTTCATACCGCTTTGCCGAAGATACAGAAAGGAGAAATCATATGACAAGGAAAATTGTTTCGGTTCCGGAATTTTTTGAAAAAAACAACCGCCTCCTCATCAAATTCGGAAACTCGGTCTTAAAAAAGCTTTCGGACGAGGCGCTAATAACAGCTCTCGCGGAAAAGGATCCCGAAAAATTAGCCAAAGTATTTAAGCTCATATTCGAGCTTATGGGAGAAAACACCCAAAGCGGCTCGGCAGATTCTCTCACCGAGCTTATCGGCATTTATCGCGACCTCGGAAAGGAGGACGATAATGAGGATATCTGACCGCGCGCTCTCTCCAAAGCAGAGGGGGGTTCTCGCCCTGCTGAAAAACGGAAGAATGAAACGCATAAATATATTTGAGGGAAGCGTGAGAAGCGGGAAGACATATATTTCGATGATAGTCTGGGGGTTCTGGGTGGCGGGTTCTCCTAAAGGCAAGGCTTATCTCATGGCGGGAAAAACCCTTCAGACGCTGAAAAGAAACGTTCTCGAACCTATGAAGGAACTTTTCGGGGGCGGCTTTTCGTATAATCTCTACAAAAAAGAGGCCAGCCTTTTCGGAAGAAAGATCTATCTCGAAAGCGCCGCCAACGCCGACTCGGAAAACAAGCTGCGCGGAATGACGCTTATGGGCGCATACTGCGACGAGCTTACATTATTTTCAGAAAACTTTTTTACAATGCTTTTGTCAAGGCTTTCCGAAAAAGGCGCAAAGCTTTTCGCGACAACCAATCCCGACGACCCGAATCACTGGCTGAAAAAGAATTACCTTGACAATAAAAACGCAAACTTGTTATCAATTAAATTTAAGCTCGAGGACAATATTTTTCTGCCGAGAGAGTATATCGAGCAGCTCCGCGCGGAATTTCACGGAGTTTTTTACGACCGCTTCATTCTTGGAGACTGGACGAAAGCGGAGGGCAGGATTTATGACGGATTTTCCGCGAAAAATATTATTTCCTCAAACGAACTTGACAAAAGGCTCAGCGACAAGCGGCTGATCTTATCCGTCGTCGGGGTCGATTACGGCGGAAGCGGAAGCGCCTCGGCTTTTGCTCATGTCGGATTTGACGAGGAGTTTTCAAACGTATATGTTTTATCGGAATACTATGACAAGGAAAACCGTTCGGCTGAAAATCTTATTGCGGCGTTTTCAGATTTTGTCGAACGCGAGAAAAACCGTTTTCCCACGCTTGGCAGAGCCTTTTGCGACAGCGCCGAGCAGCTGCTTGTAAAAAGCTTTCGCAGAGCGGTGAAGATCGAAGTTTCAAATGCCGTAAAACGCCCGATAAATACCCGCATAAATATGCTTAACAGGCTTATCGCTTCGGGGAGGTTTTATGTGCTTGACGAATGCAAAAAGACAATTGACGCGATAGAAAGCGCGGTATGGGACGAGCGCAATCCGCTTTGTGACAAACGCCTCGACAACGGCACGTCCAACATTGACAGTCTCGACGCGCTTGAATACGCGATAGAGAGGTTTGAAAAGCAGATTTTTAAATTATGAACATAAAAATCCCCGTCCAAAAAGGACGGGGATAATTTCTGACTTCATTATTACTTTTGATTTCCGATCAATACATTCCGCCCATTCCTGCGCCTGCGGGAGCAGCGGCGGGAACCTCGGGCTCGGGCTTGTCGGCAACGAGGCTCTCGGTCGTGAGAACCATTTCCGCAATGGACGAAGCGTTCTGAAGAGCAGAGCGTGTAACCTTTGCGGGATCGACGATACCGTTTTTGATCATATCGCCGTAAGTCTCAGTATACGCGTCATAGCCGTAGCCAACGGACTTTTTCTTTACAATGGTGTCGATTATCACAGAACCCTCGACGCCCGCATTGAGCGCGATCTGGCGGATAGGCTCTTCAAGCGCCTTCAATACGATAGCCGCGCCTGTCTTTTCATCGCCCGAAAGCGAATTGAGAACCTTCTGAACAGCGGGCATAGCGTTTATAAGCGCAACTCCGCCACCCGCTACGATGCCTTCCTCGACAGCCGCCTTTGTAGCCGCGAGAGCGTCCTCTATGCGAAGCTTCTTTTCCTTCATCTCGACCTCGGTAGCAGCGCCCACCTTGATAACGCCAACGCCGCCCGAAAGCTTTGCGAGACGCTCCTGAAGCTTTTCCTTATCAAACTCTGATGTCGTCTTTTCGATGGCGCTCTTTATCTCGGAAACTCTCGCCTTGATATCTGAGGATTTTCCTGCACCGTCTACGATAATGGTGTTTTCCTTGAGAATTTTTACCTGCTTTGCCGTTCCGAGCTGGCTTATCTCGGTCGCGTTAAGCTCAAGACCAAGCTCGTCTGTAATAACCTCGCCGCCCGTGAGGATAGCGATATCCTTAAGCATCTCCTTGCGTCTGTCGCCAAAGCCCGGAGCCTTTACCGCAACACAGGTGAATACTCCGCGGAGCTTATTCAGAATGAGGTTTGTAAGCGCGTCGCCGTCAACGTCCTCTGCGATGATAAGCAGCTTTTTGCCGGACTGAACGAGCTTTTCGAGCAGCGGCAGGATATCCTGAATGGACGAGATCTTCTTGTCGGTGATGAGGATATATGGATTATCGAGAACAGCCTCCATTTTATCGGTATCCGTTACCATATAGGGAGAAATGTAGCCTCTGTCAAACTGCATTCCCTCAACGACCTCGCTGTAGGTGTCGGCGGTCTTGCTTTCCTCGAGAGTGATAACTCCGTCTGCCGTAACCTTATCCATTGCCTCCGCAATGAGCTTTCCGATAAACTCGTCGCCCGCGGAAACAGTAGCAACACGCGCGATGTCCGCAGAGCCTGCGACCTTCTTGGAGTTCTTCTTTATCTCAGCAACAGCCGCGTCAACTGCCTTTTTCATACCCTTTTTAACTATCATGGGATTAGCGCCCGCGGCGATATTCTTCATGCCCTCGCGTACAAGCGCCTGAGCAAGCAGAGTAGCGGTGGTCGTACCGTCGCCCGCGGCGTCGTTTGTCTTTGTAGCGACCTCTTTTACAAGTGCCGCGCCCATATTTTCAAACGCGTCCTCAAGCTCGATCTCCTTTGCAATAGTTACGCCGTCGTTTGTGATAAGCGGAGCGCCGTACTTCTTAGCAAGCACAACGTTTCTGCCCTTCGGACCGAGCGTGATCTTAACTGTATCGGCAAGCGTGTCAATGCCCTTCTGGAGAGCCTTTCTTGCTTCCTCGCCGTA
>JAFLUG010000082.1 GCA_022508885.1 Oscillospiraceae bacterium
GATTTCGTTATATTCGAGCAAAAACAAATCGTCCCGCGACAACGCGCGGGACGCACTGGGTGCAGGGCTTGCCCTGCTGTCTAACCACTACAAAAAAGATTATTTCGACAATATATCTTTATTAAAGACATTTTTCAAGATTTGTCCACACCATAAACCGGAACCGCGTGAACGGTCTACTGTCTGATTTCAAATATGACATAACAATAGCGGTTCAAATTACGACAGGTGTTCATTTAGGCTTTTTGCAGAAAATAAAAGAAGCCGCTATCCACGCGAGCGAGCCAAGCATCACCGCAAGTTCGGTCTTATCAAGAAGGACCGAAGTTCCGGAAAGAGCGTAATAAATGATTGCACCCCGCAAAAAGCCCGGAATAAAGTTCGCGAAAAAAGCGGGTATCATCACAAGCGACGCCGCCGAGCAGAAGTACGCGATGTGATTTTGACAGCGTGACGACAGCGCGAAAAAAACAGCGCAGGCCGTTACTTCTCCGAGCAGACGGAACAGAAACGTTCTCGCGATCAGCGCGGAGCTTGTAATATCGCGGTCAAGCGCGTCAAACGCCTCCATTGACGCGGCAGGCACGGAAAGATCGCCGAGATTTTTTGAAAACAGCGCGGCAAGCTCCGAAACATTAAACGCGGCGATCATAATTCCGCAAATGATGAAATACGCCGCAATCTTTGCCGTAAAGGTTTTCCGCCTGCCGTTTTCGCAGGTCGCGATAAACGGCTCTATTGGTATATCGGGGATAAACACAAAGCACCCGACTATCAGCAGCATTACGATAAGAGGGAAATCCGCGGTCATTGCCGTGAGATGCCCCTCAAGCTCCAGATCGTAGGTGAATCTAAGGCGCTGATCTTCGCATATCCGCTCGAATTTGTTCCTGACATACGCAAATGTCTTATTTCTTGCCTTGCAGTCTTCGAGCAGGTCAAGGTAGTCCAGATATTCCTCATCGGTAATTTCGCCGCCAAAATATTTGTCGCGCATTTCCGTTTCCGCGGAGAGTGTGCCGCCTATATCCGCGCTCTCGGCTTCGATGTATTCGCGCTGTTCCTCAAACGTCAGCCCGGACAGCTCGGCAATGTACGACCTGTATATCGCGCCGTTGACGTTCTCGTAGTTTCCTATAAAAAGCAGCCTGCACACAAAGAACCACCCCGCGCACAAGACGACGGCGACAAGCACTATTACAACGTTTACCGTCTTTCGTAATTCCCAGTATAACATCAGCCTTCTCCGAAAAAATTCATGTAAACAGTCTCCAGCACAGTGCGGTCGGAGGACGCCTCGGAAGTGTATTTCTCCTGCAATTCCTCGGCTGTGCCGCTCTCGCAGACCTTTCCCTCTTTGAGCAGAATGATATTGTCAGCTAACATCTCAACATCGGAAACTATATGCGTTGAGAGTATCACCACCGCGTCTTCGGACAGCTCGCGAAGAATGTCGCGGAAGCGCATGCGCTCCTTTGGGTCAAGACCCGCGGTCGGCTCGTCGAAGATAACGAGCTTCGGCTTGTTCATGATAGTCACGGCAATGCCGAGACGCTGCTTCATGCCGCCCGAAAAGCTGCCGAATTTCTTGTTTACGCAGTCCGCGAGGTTGACTTTTTCGAGCAGCAGCGGGATATCTTCCTCGATCTGCGCCGTGCTCAGCCCCTTCAGCTTCCCGAAATACCGCAGATTATCCGCCGCCGAAAAACGCTTGTACAGATTGACGTTCTGCGGCATAAACCCGAGTATCCCGCGGTACTCCGCGCCGAGCTTAGTGATGCTCGCGCCGTTCCATAATACGCTTCCCGAATTTGCCGGGATAAGGTCGGCGATTATGTTCATCATCGTTGTCTTGCCCGAGCCGTTCGGTCCCAACAGCGCGTTTATTCCCGTTTTAAAGATCAGCGAGCAGCCGTCCAGCGCGGTCTTCTGACCGTACTTTTTTGTCACGTTTTGTAAAGTAAGTTCGTTCATGACAGCCGCCTCCTTTTACGCTGAAACAGATATCCGCCCAAAACCGCCAGAGCCGCCGTTATCAGCACGCTCACGGCGAGGTTGAAAAACAGCTCTGTCACGGGATAATCAAACACGTTGACATAATCACTCGACACGAAATATCCGTTCGGATTGAATAAGCATATCGGCGAGAATTTCAGCAGCCCGTGGTGCAGACCGTATTGCGTAGCCTTGACAGTCGTGTAGTCGTGAGTCTGCAAGGTGCCGTCATACAAAACGAACAGCAGAGCGAAAACCGCTGTCGAAGCCGCCGCCGAAGCGATAAGACTGCGGAACAGCAGAGCAAGGCACACCGTAAGAAAGCTTATGCATAGGCAGCACAATATCCTCATTCCGACTACGGTGAAAACAAACTGCAAAAACCCGATATTGTAGGCGCAGTTTAAGTAGACCTCATCGATCTGAAGCGGTGTGTTTATATCCGTCAAGCCGTATTTCGGGAGGATCGCGGCGAGCTGTATCGCGGTGTAAAGCACCGCCGTACACGCCGAGAATATCATCAGCGTAAGTATCTTTTTTCGGTATAAGCCCAGCCTGCCGTTTTTCGAGGTGAAATTGAATTTGAACACGCCGCTTCGCGTATCGGCGCAGAACAGCTCCGCGCTTAGCAGTATGCAGAAAAGTACCGGTAAAAACGATAGGTAGGTGTCGTTAAGCGAAAGCCGAAAAAATTTCACGGCGGTATTATCGCCTGTCGTCAGCTCACGGCGGTTTTGTCGCTGAGCGATTATCTTGTCCGAAAGCCGCTGCTTGTAGATGCTTGAGGTCTCGGCTTTTATACGCTCCGCCGCCCTTATCACCGACTTGCTCTGCTGCTCGTATTTTTCAATGTATTCTGTCTGCAATTGTATTTTACCGGGGTCGTACTTACTCCAATCCTCAAAGGTACCCATAGTGCGGAAAAAGTACACGAGCGAGGCGGTAAATATCACCGCGAAAAACACGACGATGATCTTGTTTGACAGTATCTTCTTAAACTCAAACTTCATTCCATTCTCCTAATCCGACAGAACGCATGTGTTTATAACTGTTGTCAGATCGTCTTCATAAAGCGTAAGCTCACCGTTTGTGTCGTTATATTTGTAATATTCGCCGTTAAGGAAAAACAAATAATCACTGTTTATGTCGATGTCTTCCCGCTTGATCGCCGCACCTGTTTCGGTGTTGAACAAATAAACGTCGCCCCGTTCATACTCCAAATACTCGATACATCTTCCGACGCCTGTCAGGCGAACGGCATTTTTCGCGTATTCTTTTATTTCTCCCGTTTTGAAATCGTAAGAGCAAAGCGTCATAGCCTCATTTGAAAACCACAGCAGATCGCTAATGACAAATCCCTCGGTGATCTTCATTCCGCCAAGATCGACGGGAGAAGGTTTTCCGCTTTCCATGTCGAGTTTTTGCAAGCGGTAAAGGTTATCGATGTAGTATATCTCATTATTCGCGTAATACACTCCGCCGCTGTAGTTTCCAATATCAAATATTGTGTATTTTACGTTGAAATCAGTATCAAGAATATAGATATATACACCGTTAAAGAGTACCAGATGATCATCGCCAAGCGAAAATACGTTGCCTATTCCATTGTCATATTTTTCTTTGTCTATACCCTCGGGCAGTTCGTTTTTATATACCATTTTTTCGTTTTTATCGCAGAGATACAGACACCCTTGTGTTGTGGTCGTGCCATCGCTGTTCGTAATGGGTTCGTCGTGTATTCTGACAAGGTTTCCGTTAAAAAAACAGTATTTCATTCCCGCTTTGCATTCAACGTTTTCAAAACCGTGAACGCACCCGGGGGTCTCACAGGCTATGGTCAGCGTGTTTGCGTTTTTGTTGTATTTTTTAACGGCAGTATATCCGAGATTTATATAAACGTTGTTTTCATCATATATCAAATAATCCTCAGCTTTAAGTTCACCTTCGCCGCCGAAATAGTTTTCCCCGGTGTTGCTGTCACAACCGCAAAGCCCTGTTATTATAATGATTGCCGTAACTAAAAGTAATGCTGTTTTTTTCATTGTAGTGTTCCTCCGTTACCGATTTGAATATAGTCTGCTTATGTTTTTCATCTTTTGATTGTTGGAGTTATGTCATCAAATTAATTATATCACAGGGTACCATTTATTGCAATGTATAGTATAAATAAATACCCCATAATGATCAAAAGATTTTTTGTGCATAAGTTACCAAAAAGTGTCTATGCAGTCGAGGAGCATATTGCCTGTGTTTTTCAGACATGACGGTGTGCTGTATTCTATGCCTGTGTCCGATATACTTACCGCTATCGTGTCGGCAGTCGTGGTCATATCGACATACAAACAGTTATCTCAGAAAGATGGCACAGATTTTGCAAAAACAAATGTCTGACGGTTTGTTTGCAGAGTGTGATTAGCCGCCCCTGAGATTTTCACTCAAGGGCGTATTTGCTACACGCCTTGATGTTACGCGATTTTTACGCGTTTCAAATCGGACTCTTGGTTTCAAATTCGGTATTTTTTCGTTTTTGGTTTCAATTTGAGCTGTTTTGATTTTGGTGTCTATTTTGAAATCTGAATTGATCAATCATAATGGATTATAACAAAACACCTGTCGTTGTCCAAACTTTAGGGGTTCAGATTACGACAGGTGTTCAATTTTTACGGGTGATTTTCCGTTCAAACGGTAATCTTGTTTTCTTCCGTTTCAGATTCGGACAGCCAGTTTCTGGGATGTTCACCGTACAGACAGATCAAATGCTTATCCGCGTAATAGTTGAATTTGTAGAAGTCATCGCTGTAATCCTTGCCGAACAGTTCCAGCTCTTCGCCTTCAATAGTAACTGTACATGAATCGTTCGATTCAGCCAGAACAAATGAGCGTTTTATTTCCTCGCTGCTATATGAGTAATTGTAGTTTGGGAAAATGTTTTTCCAATGCGGCGCAAGAACTTTCACAGCGTCTGCCTCGCCTTTTTTCAGTTCCTCCGAGGCGTCTATGAGAAATCCGTCCGCCAGCTTTTCGGCAAGCTCCTCCCACTCCATATCTGTCCTCGCGGGTAAAAGCATAACTATGGGATATTTGATTATTGCGGCTTCTTCGTGTGCTTTTTTTACCCATTTGCCGATCTCTCGGCCGTAGGGCGGGTTACAGAACACCGCGCCGCCGCAGTCCCAGCTCTGGGCAAGTCCGTTTGTTTTTGGCGTAAAGAATAAAGAGCATTTTGCCGACTTTGCGGTAGCCGCCGCGTCAAGCACAAAGGAAAATTCCTCGTTCAGCTTGTCAAAAAAGTCTTGCGGTGTAGCTCAATTGACAAACGAAACAGAAATATGCTGAAATGGCAGGTTTACCGAGAATCAAGATTCACGATTTTAGACACTCTCACGTTTCACTCTTGGCTAATGAGGGTATTAACATACAGGAAGTAGCCCGCCGTCTCGGACACGCGAATGTTCAGGAAACTTGGAATACATACTGCCATCTCTACCCTCGTGAAGAAGAGAGAGCGGTTGAGGTACTGAATAAAATCAATATAGGCTGAACTTTTAAGCTCATGTCGTTGCTGATTATATGGGCTTTGAGAAGGAAAAGGTGCAGGAGCAGCAACCCAAGAAGAAGGACGACGCGGATTATCCCTTTGAGCTTGGCTAAAGACAACGAAATCCCCCGCAATCGCGGGGGATGTTTTTATGTGTATAAAAATATATCATACTTTATTCTTGAACTTGTATGACAGCTCCGAAGCATACATAGATGAACAATCGGGAAGTTGTTCTTGAAGCCAATTTATTTTATCTTCAGAAGAACCTATTAACAAAACTTCCTTTAATTTTGGCAAGTTTGCAAGCGGAGTAATATCTGCTTCCTTACTGATGCCTAACAGGTCGAGCATTTCCAAGTTGGTGAGATTTGCGAATTGCTCGCAATCTGTTATACCATTTCCTGCAAGGCTCAGCACTTTCAGGTTGGGAAGTTCTTCAAGGAACGAGAAATCGTAATCGCTTAAAAAGCTCTCTCCGTATACGATTCCCAGCGCCTCAAGATTTTTTAGCTGCTTTATTACTTCCACTACCTCATTAAACGCCTGTATCTTATCTTCTTTGGTTTTAAGATTAGGATTCGCGTCAAAAATAACGCAGTTTATAAGCAAATCGGTAGTTTCGGCAATATCGAATTTGCTGCCTAAAATCTCTATAGTCCCCGAAGTATTGTTGGCAGAGGAATTTTCCGCAGTACTTGAATTCCCCGCAGTGCTTGAGTTAGGGTTATCTGTATTCCCGCCTGATTCGCTGTTCTCATTACAGCCGACAATGCTTATCATTACGACTAAGCATAAAAGTAAAATTAAAAATTTCTTCATCTTCATTGTGTTCTCCTTTAATGGTTTAATAAAAATCCAAATGTCAGTATATCACATTTCAACGATTTTGTCAATACTTTACCATTTTTCTGCTAAACTCTTTCGGAAATCCTGTTGACAATATTGCGGTTTTGTGTATATGTATAATAGTATCAGAGCCAAGGTTGTTAAGGCAAGCGGGTAATTAGACCAATTCGACCAAACAATCCTTGCTCTTTTTGTTAAAAGCAGCATCTTATTTTGCAAAGTCCCCGCTAAATCAACGAGGGATTTTAATATAGCTTAGCACAATACTTCCAATCGGACTGAGAACACGGAGTAAAAACTTTCGGTAGTACACGCATTATCTCTTAAAAAGGTGTAAATACAATATGGTCGTTAAAATTGATGAAATTCATACTTATACTCCCTTTTTTTAAACGCTTGCGTGATAGTGCGGTCATAAATCATCACCATATCCTTTTCAATTTCTGCCCGTAATTTAGCTACATATTCGTCATATTTATATTCTTCGTAAAGCGAGTTTACAGTTATTACATCTACACTGGTTTTCAATGCTCTCTCTAAGTCTCCGCAAAAGCCAAAAAAGACCAGACCGTGAGCTTCTCCATTATCAACGAGTAAATCAATATCGCTGTTTTCAGTGGCTTCACCACGCGCATAAGAACCAAACAGGTAGATTTTATTTGCACCGCAGTTTTCAGCTATCGGATGCACTATCTCGGCTATTTCCTCAATTTTATGTACCATTTTCTTCATCGCCCCATTTCCATACAGTTTCTTCCGCTTTTTTATTTTTTGATGCTCTTACTCTCTCCCTTTTACTGTTATTATCAAAATAATATGAAGGTCTTTTAGTCATATCGGGTATCATTACTTCAAAATTTTTAGCAAGGTTTAATGCTTTGAACAGCTTGACTATCGTAAGCAGGCTTATGTCTTCGCCTTTTTCAAATCGAGAGATAGTGCGAACCGAAACTGCCGATTTCTTTGCCAAATCCGCTTGTGTCATTTCTGATGCAATTCGATACTGTCTAAATCTTACCGACAATTCCTTCAGAACATCATCTTCATACAGTTCATTGACTATTTGCATAGCATCACCTTATCTGCAATATATTGCATTTTATTTCCTTTAGTATAACACATCATATTGCAATTTGTCAAGCCGCTTTATTCATTGCACTATTACAAACGGATAACTCGTCTTTCGTTTCTTTCTCAATCCCCTATAGGTATAACTCGATATACTTAGCGTTTTTCCTCATCTGTAGGAATAGTGTGACAATTGTGCACGTTATTACGGAGAGCGAGAAAGCGCCAAGGAAAACGATTTAGTATTGATTTATTGATTACAATATGATATAATATATTTAGAATTAAGATGTTAAAGGAGTATGTGCTTATGTTAGTATATTCTGGCAACAACTTAAAAAAACAAGTTGAGAGTCTTAAACAATCTGCTATGGCTCTGACAGGATTGAACGAGGTTTACGAACGCGATTTCGTGGATTTTATTCGGAAACATTGCTTTGGCGGCGAGGCGCAGCAGATATATATTGTTTGCGGTATGCGAGCGACAGGAAAGACCTTTGGCTTGCTTCAAGCTGTTGAGGATTTTAACGATACAATATATATTCGGGCGCAGAGAGATGAACCTGAAACAGGGCGGGATTATATAGAATATTTGCGGAATGTTGAACAGAAAAACATCATTATTGATGAATATAGTTGGATAAAAGACAATCGCGATTTAAGCTACTATCTTTGGACTTTGGCGGAGAACGGCAAAAGAGTCGCAATTACTGGGACGCACTCGCTTGCTCTGGATTATTTGGAGAACGGGGAACTCATTCATAGGGCTTTTCGCATAAACGTAAATCTGTTCACTTACGAGGAGTTTTGCAGGATTTACCAAAAGGATTACTCAACGAATAGCTGCATAGAATTTTTAAAGACGGGCGGAATATTCAAAGAATATGCGTTAAACAGTTTTAATGATATGACAAAATACATTCAAGAAGCTGTTATAGACGACTTGGCAAAGTTTATGAAGCTATCTGATGCGGAAGCGAAAGCGATTGTCTATGATATAATGTATTTGGCTGTGTGCGATTCAAGTGAAGAAAAAATTAAATATCCGCAAGCGAGAAAGGAAAACGCCGAATACCGTGCAATGCTCACAAACTTTGGGATAGACCCTACGGTTGAAATAACACCATTCAAATTTAAAGCGGCATCTGAAATACTCGAAAAGGCTGAATTTATTGTTAAAACATACAATATTGCTAACACCGAAGAATACAGGCTTCATTTGGTAAATCCGTCATTAACTTATCAGATGGTTAGTGCAGTATTTAACGATATTTCTGCTGAAAGATGTCTTGGAAAAGCGTTTGAAGCTTGTGTAGTAACTTTTATGTCAGCTTGCACTAAAACAGAGGATTATATCTGGTATGCTGATATGGGACAGCGAATAGGAAAACCAGAGTTGGAAGTTGTAATCGTTAATCCAGACGACCATTTGGTTTACCTGTTTGATGCTAAAATGGAAGAAGGTGCAAGACTTCAACAAAAAAGCAGTTTGGTATCAGATGAGCTTGAAGGTATATTTACTGGCGCAGATATCGGCGGACGCTATGTTATATGCAACACACCTACAGAAAAGTGTGGCGAAAGGAACGGGAAAAAGGTAATATTCACAAGATTAGACTGCGATACGCTTTACGATTATCGTCAGTTTGATGATATCTATGAGCGTTTGTCGGACGGCATTGATAACACGAACGTTTTTGCAGAAGCTTCTAATGAGCAACAGGTGACAAATTCTCGAGAATGCGATATAATGTAAAAAAGTCAAGGGTGTTATGGCAAGCGGGTAATTGGAACCCAACTCGACCAAACAACTCTTGGCTCTTTTGTTCATCAAAAAGCCCTCGCTAAAAAAATAAATAACATCAACTATCTCAATCGAACAGACATCCTTTGAGATACCCATTAACATAAGCGCGACTTGAAATTTCTTGGGTTTTTTCGGGGCAAAAAGAAAACAGACCGCATAACAATGCGGTCTGAATCTGTTTTGGCGGAAGCGGTGGGATTCGAACCCACGGTACGTTGCCGTACAACTGATTT
>JAFLUG010000083.1 GCA_022508885.1 Oscillospiraceae bacterium
CGAACCGGTCGAAATTTTTTCTTCTGAAAAAATTTCGACCTATTTGAAATTCGCTCTTCGTGATAAACTTGTTTTAGCCGAGCAATAACCCGCCAAAACCGCTTCTCAAGCATAAACGAAATTTCAAAAATCAAGCGCGGAAGCGGAACGAAGCGTAGCGCAGTGAGCATTTCGCGCTTGGATAGCACACCGCAGCGTTTTTCGCCGCAGGCGAATAATGCGTGCGGTGTGCGGTTTTGAAATTTCCAATTTAAATAAAGTGTACATAAATCACACCAAAAATACCCCATATTTATAATTTTATCACAAAATTTCAAATTTGTCCAGAATATATTTACTTTTTTACAAAAATTTAGTATAATAAGAGTATAACCCATAAAAAACACGCGGCAAAGCGGGTATTTTTTGGACAATTTGACTGTTTTTTCGGGAGGAAATAGAATATGAGAGCAGTTGTGGCGGTTATAGGAAAAGACACCGTTGGAATATTGGCAAAGGTCAGCGGGCTTTGCGCCGAGTACAGCGCGAACGTTATGGACGTTACACAGACGATAATGCAGGACCTGTTCGCGATGACCATGCTTATCGACATAAGCAGGCTGAATATTGACTACGCTGATTTTGCCGACAAGCTCAAAGCAGAGGGCGCTGACATGAATCTGCAGATCCATGTCATGCACGAGGATATTTTCAATTCAATGCACAAGATCTGAGACTGACACTATTCCGGAGGATATTTCATAATGCTCAACACGGGAGATATTTTAGAAACAATAAAGATGATCCAAGAGGAAAATCTTGACATCAGGACCATAACCATGGGTATTTCGCTTTTGGACTGTATCGACAGCGACGCGAAAAGCGCCTGTGATAAGATCTACGAAAAGATGATGAGAAAAGCCGAAAGGCTTGTTAAGACCGGCGAGGACATTGAAAAGCAATACGGCATTCCGATTATAAACAAGCGCATCTCCGTAACTCCGATAGCCATGGTGTCGGCGGCGGCTTCGGCAAAAGGACAAAGCCCCGTGCTTTACGCAAAGACGCTTCAGAGAGTTGCCGAGGGAACGGGCGTAAACTATATCGGCGGCTATTCGGCGCTTGTACACAAGGGATTTTCGGCGGGAGACAGAGAGCTTATAGACAGCATTCCCGAGGCGCTGGCAGAAACTACAAACGTCTGCTCGTCGGTGAATATCGGCTCTACAAAAGCGGGGATAAATATGGACGCGGTGGCGCTGATGGGACGGATAATCAAACAGGCGAGCGAAAAGACCAAAAACGACCACTGCTTCGGCGCGGCAAAGATAGTTGTTTTCTGCAACGCCCCCGAGGACAATCCGTTTATGGCAGGCGCTTTTCACGGCGTGGGAGAATACGACACGGAGATAAACGTCGGAGTTTCCGGTCCGGGAGTGGTAAGAGCGGCGCTGAAAAAATATCCCGACGCGAATATCTCGGAAATTGCGGACGTGATAAAGAAAACCGCGTTTAAAATAACGCGAATGGGTCAGCTTGTCGGAACTGAAGCCTCAAAGCGGCTCGGTGTTCCATTTGGAATTGTCGACCTTTCGCTTGCGCCAACGCCCGCTGTCGGAGACTCGGTGGCGCATATACTTGAGGAGATAGGGCTTGAAAGCTGCGGAGCACACGGAACAACGGCGTGTCTCGCGATGCTCAACGACGCGGTGAAAAAGGGCGGCGTTATGGCTTCTTCTCACGTGGGCGGACTTTCGGGCGCGTTTATCCCCGTATCCGAGGACGCGGGAATGATAGACGCGGTAAACCGCGGCTCGCTGTCACTTGAAAAGCTCGAGGCGATGACGGCGGTGTGCTCGGTAGGACTGGATATGATCGTCGTTCCGGGTGATACGCCCGACGATACTATCTCTGCGATAATCGCGGACGAGGCGGCTATCGGCATGGTAAACTCAAAGACCACGGCTGTGCGCGTTATCCCCGCTATCGGAATGAAAGAGGGAGAAACGCTCGAATTCGGCGGACTGTTCGGCTCGGGTCCCGTAATGCCTGTCAGCAAGTTCAGCGCTTCTAAGTTCATTTCGCGCGGCGGAAGAATACCCGCGCCGCTACAGAGTCTTAAAAACTGACCTTAATAACCACTCAATGGGAAGCGCGAATTTCAAAAAGCGCGAAATTTTTCACAGAAAAATTTTGCGCGGTTCTGACTTTGCGGCAGCTCCGCTGACGCAAAGTCATGAATTTTGAAATTCTATTCAAATCATTCAAATAAGGAGAACTTATGGATAAACATAAATTGCTTGATATCCTTCGTCAGGACGCTCGGCTTTCAAACGCCGAAATAGCCGCCATGACAGGCGTTAGCGAGGAAGAGGTCGCCGAGCAGATAAAAGCGCTCGAAAACGAGGGCTATGTTGTTGGCTATTCGGCGATAATCGACGAGGAAAAAGCGGACGACAACGGCGTTACGGCGGTTATAGAGCTTAAGATAACGCCGATAAAGGACAGGGGCTTTGACGACCTCGCGCACACGATAATGGAATTTGACGAGGTTGACAGCGTTTACCTCATGTCGGGCGCGTATGACCTTATGGTCACTATCTCGGGAACGTCACTGAGGAATGTCGCGCTTTTCGTTTCGGAGCGTTTAGCCGTTTTGGACGGCGTGCTTTCAACGGCTACGCACTTTATCCTGCGCCGCTATAAGGAAAAGCACCATATCTTCAACGAGGACAAATACGACGACAGAACTATGGTTTCCCCGTAATCAGACTGTCGATAAGCCCTCATCTGCGTCGTCACCGGCGATGCGGCAGGCACAAAGCCTAGCCGCATCACCGCTTCCTAGCATATGAGGACTTCTCAACAGTCTGATAGAATTACGCAACTCAAAAACGAGGTTAGTATAATGAATTATGATGAGATTATTCCGAAGAAAATTCGGGATATAGAGCCGTCGGGCATACGAAAATTCTTCGATATCGCCCAACAGGTCCACGACGTTATTTCGCTTTCGATAGGCGAGCCCGATTTCAAGACCCCGTGGGCGGCGCGCAAAGAAGCGATAAACATTTTAGAGCGCGGAAAGACCGCCTATACCGCAAACAGCGGTCTTATGCCGCTTAGAAAAACGGTCTGCAATTATCTTCACGATTTTATCCGCACAGACTACGACCCCGAAAGCGAGGTAATAATAACCGTAGGCGGTTCGGAAGCGATCGACCTTGCGGTAAGGGCGCTTATTGAGCCGGGGTGCGAGGTGCTTGTGCCCGAGCCGAGCTTTGTGTGTTACTCGCCTATAGTCAGAATGATGGGAGGAGTTCCCGTACCGATAGTAACAAAGGCCGAGGACAAGTTCAGGCTTACGGCTGAGGCTTTGAAAGAAAAAATCACCGATAAAACGCGGCTTCTGGTTCTTCCCTACCCGAACAATCCCACAGGCGCTGTCATGAGAAAAGACGACCTCGAGAAGATAGCCGGGGTTCTTCGTGATACAAATATTGTAATCGCCTCGGACGAAATTTACGCCGAAATGACCTACAACGGCGAAAAGCACGTTTCAATAGCGGAAATTGACGGAATGAAAGAGCGGACGCTTGTCATAAGCGGATTTTCAAAGGCATACGCCATGACGGGCTGGCGGCTCGGATATATAGCGGGACCGCAGCCGATAATACAGCAGATGCTCAAGCTGCATCAGTACTGCATAATGTCAAGCCCGACAATAAGCCAGTACGCGGCAATAGCGGCGATAGAACAGTGCAAGCCCGATGTGGCGCACATGGTAGAGGAATACGATATGCGCAGAAAGCTGTGCGTAAAGGCGTTCAACGATATGGGGCTTGAATGCTTCGAGCCGGAGGGAGCGTTTTATGTTTTCCCGTGCATAAAGTCTACGGGGCTGTCAAGTGAAAAGTTCTGCGAAAGGTTGGTTTACGACAAGAAGGTGGCGGTCGTTCCGGGAAACGCCTTCGGCGAAAGCGGCGAGGGGTTCGTGAGAGTTTCTTACGCATATTCGGTACAGCACCTTGAAACAGCGTTTTCGCGCATTGAAGATTTTTTAAAAGAAATACGCGGTTAATAACCCGAAATTTGCTGTATACTATGGATGAAATAACACTTAAAGCTCCCGCAAAGCTTAATCTCTGCCTCGATATTACGGGCAGGCGAAACGACGGATATCACCTTATTGAAACCGTTATGACAAGCGTCGATCTGTGCGATGTTGTTACAATAAAACGCGGACAAGACGGAGAAATAACGGTGGGCTGTTCGGATGCGGAGATTCCCAAAAACGAGGGAAATATCTGCCATAAGGCGGCGCGGCTGTTTTTTGAAACGGCGGGAATTCCGGCGATTGAGAGCGGAGCTGAAATATATATCGAGAAGAACATTCCGCACAAGGCGGGGCTTGGCGGCGGAAGCTCGGACGCGGCGGCGGTCTTACGCGGACTTAACGAGCTGTACGGCTGTCCTGTCACAACAGACGAGCTTTTAAAAATCGGTGTAAAGGCGGGCGCGGACGTTCCGTTCTGCGTTGTCGGCGGAACAAAGCTCTGCCGCGGAATAGGCGAGATAATAAGCGATTGTCCCGAGCTTAAAAAACGGACATATCTTATCGTAATGCCGGATCTCGGCTGTGACACAAAGGGCGCTTATGAAAAATACGACCAAAATCCACTGCCCGCTAAAAGCAGGCTTAATAGATTTTTCGGGGATTTTCCGAGATACTTATACAACATTTTTGAAGAGCTTTATCAAAGCGAAAATATACGCGAAATAAAGGAAAGGCTGATCGAAAACGGCGCCGAAAACGCCTGTCTTACAGGAAGCGGCGCGGCGGTTTTCGGAGTGTTTGAAACGCGTGAAAAAGCTGAAAGGGCACAGAAGGCTTTCAGTAAATTGTTTACGGCGGTTGTTGAAACTGTTATTCCTTGAAAGGAGTTTTGAATATGATCATTTTGCAAAATCATGTCGGTAAGATCGCGATAACGCCCGAATATTTCACCGAGCTTATCGGAAAAACGGTTACGGGCTGCTTCGGAGTTATCTCAATGAATGTCAAGGGCTTTCGCGAGACCATTGCCGCGGCAATGCCCGGAAAAAGAAAACCGCGCGGAGTGAGCGTTAAATTTCAGAAAGACAAGCTGATAATCGACCTGCATATTTCGCTTATGTACGGGGTAAATATGAACGCCGTGGCAAAGGCGATAATACACAAGGTAGGCTATACCGTAGAGCAGAGCACGGGAATCTCCGTGGAAAAAGTAAACGTCTACGTTGACAGCATCAGAGTATAAACCGGACTGTAAAAATTCAACCCTCAGACTGTTGAGAAGCCCCCAGTATGCACGGGACCTTGTAAGCAAGTTCCCTAAAGCCTTGCCACGGCCGGGCTTTGTCAGCCTTGCCACGGCCGGGCTTTGTGCCTGCCGTGGTAAGGCTGACAAAGCAGATGGGGGCTTATCGACAGTCTGAAATTAAACGAGAGGACAAATTACAGCTATGACTATAAACGGACAGATACTGCGCGACGCGATAATTTCGGGAGCAAACAATATATATAACCGCCGCCGCGAGGTAGACGAACTTAACGTTTTTCCCGTTCCCGACGGAGATACGGGAACAAATATGTCAATGACGATAAAAAACGCCGCGCTTGAGCTTTCAAATGTTCCAAGCGGCGCAACAGTCGGAGAGGCGGCAAAAAAGGCGGCCTCGGCGATGCTGAGGGGAGCGCGCGGAAACTCGGGAGTTATTCTCTCGCTTTTGTTCAGAGGACTTTCAAAGGGACTTGCGGGAAAGGACAGCGTAAGCGCGAAGGATCTGTCCGCGTCGTTTAAAATAGGCGTTGACGCGGCGTATAAGTCCGTAATGAAGCCCACCGAGGGAACTATTCTCACCGTAGCGCGCGAGGCTTATGAAAATACCGTTGATAAGACCGAGTCGACCGTTGAGGACTTTATGCTGCTTTACATTGAAGAAGCGAAAAAGTCGCTCGAAAAAACGCCCGAGCTTTTGCCTGTGCTGAAGAAAGCGGGAGTTGTAGACGCGGGCGGAATGGGATATATCGTAATTCTCGAGGGAATGCTTTCCGTCATAAGCAAAAAGGGAATAATTCCGAACGAAGACGACGTAAAGCCGTCGGCTCCCGCGGCAGTCGCGGCGGCAGAGCAAACGCCGAATTTTGCGTATACCGCGGAATATGTGATAATAAAAAACAGCGGTTCTAAGTCAGGAGAGGCGCTTTTAGCAGTCCTTGAAACCCTGGGCGAAAACGTTATGGTAGCCGACGAGGACGATTTCATAAAGGTAAACATCGACACCGACCACCCCGGAAAGGCGATCGAAGAGGGTATAAAATTAGGCGAGCTTACGAAGATCAAAATAGAAAACAACCGCGAGCAAAACGAGCTGGTGGTAAAGGCGGATATGGCTCAGCAGAAAAAACGCAGGCTCCCTGTAGAACCTGTAAACGAAACAGGCTTTGTGGCGGTAGCGGCAGGCGCGGGAATAGAGGCGCTGTTTAAGGATCTGGGCGCGGATAATGTTGTATGCGGCGGACAGACTATGAACCCATCTACAGAGGATATTCTCGAGGCGATAGGGCAGACTCCGGCGAAAAATGTTTTCGTCCTTCCGAATAATAAGAACATCATCATGGCGGCGGAGCAGGCGGCGGAGCTTGCTGACAGAAAGGTCTGCGTGCTTCAGACAAGGACTATCCCTCAGGGAATTACCGCGATGATGAACTATAATCCCGACAGCAGTTTCGCGCAGAACCGCGCGGCAATGACCGAAGCCTTCGACCGCGTGCAAAGCGGACAGATAACCTTTGCGGTTCGCGACAGCGAATTTGACGGGCATAAGATAAAAGAGGGCGAGCTTCTTGCAATGGACAACGGAAAGATCGTCTTTACCGAAAGAAATCTCTCAAAGGCTCTGACAAAGCTTGTAAAAAGGCTTATCTCTCCTTCGTCGAGCTATGTCACGGTAATATACGGCTCGGACGTTTCGGACGAGGATGCGGAAGAAGCATTTGAAAACCTTCGTCAGAGAATAAGCGGAGATATCGATATTGTGCTGGTAAACGGCGGACAGCCGGTCTATTACTACATAATATCAGTAGAGT
Organism: Oscillospiraceae bacterium; assembly: GCA_022508885.1. Taxonomy (GTDB): domain Bacteria; phylum Bacillota; class Clostridia; order Oscillospirales; family Ruminococcaceae; genus CAG-115. The sequence continues at coordinate 7,112 of JAFLUG010000083.1, forward strand.
AATAGATAAACAATCGGAATTCGGAGGGTGCTTTCCGAATTCCGATTATTAATTTACATTGAGTTAAATTATGGATAAATATACCGAAATAACATATTTAAAGGGCGTAGGACCGAAAAAAGCGGAGCTGTACAAAAAGCTCGGCATTGACACTGTGGAAAAGCTCACACGGCTGTATCCACGCGATTATATTGATTTTACCGACTTAAAGCCGATACGCGAGGCTGTTATCGGAGAAAGCTGCGCGTTCCGCGCGGTTGTCGCTCATAAGACCGAGCCGTTTTCCCGCTACGCGAGAGTAGCAGTATACAAAGCTCTTCTTACAGACGGCGAGGGAGAGATTACTGCGGTTTTCTTTAACACTAAGTTTGCGTTTGACACGCTCAAGCTGAACGAGGAATATATCTTTTACGGGAAAATTACAGGAACTACGCTTGATTTGCAGATAAATACTCCGCAGTTTCTTTCGCCGGACAAACAGGGGCTTGTGCCGAAATACCCGCTGACGGCGGGGCTTTCAAACAATATGCTGAGCGCAAATATGAAAACCGCGCTTTCGCTTGTTAAACGGGAGGAAACTCTTCCCGATAAGATACGGGAAAAATATGAGCTTATCGGCTCGGATGACGCAATGCGCAGGATACACTTTCCGAAAAACGCTTCGGAATACAAGCAGGCGCGCAGAAGACTTGTTTTCGAGGAGCTTCTTACTCTTAAGCTCGGGCTTTCTCAGATAAAAAACCGCGGTAAGACGCTTTCGGGCGCGGTTATGACGGACGTTGATATGAACGGGTTTTACGAGTCGCTTCCGTTTACTCCGACAAACGCTCAGCTAAACGCGGTAAATAGCTGTATAAGCGATATGAAGCGTCTATACCCGATGAACAGACTGATACAGGGCGACGTTGGCTCGGGAAAGACAATGGTTGCCGCCGCAGCCGCGTATTTTGCCTGCGTAAACGGCTTTCAGACGCTTGTTATGACGCCGACCGAGGTTCTGGCACGACAGCACTACGACACGTTTATGGGCTTTCTCGCACCGCTTGGTATAAACGTCGGGCTTTTAAGCGGCTCGCTTTCCGCGGCTGAGAAGAAAAACATCCGCGCGGCGGCTGAAAATGGCAGCATCGAGGTGCTCATCGGAACGCACGCGCTTATCCAGAAATCTGTAAAAATGAAGAAATTGGGGCTTGCTGTTGTTGACGAACAGCACCGCTTCGGAGTTGAACAGCGCTCGGTATTAGCTGAGAAAGGCGCTAATCCGCATATTCTCGCGATGAGCGCAACGCCGATCCCGCGAACTCTCGCGCTGATAATCTACGGAGACCTTGACGTTTCGATAATCAACGAAATGCCAAAAGGCAGAGTGCCGATAAAAACCTACGCTGTGGACACATCTTTCCGTCCGAGAATTTACGCGTTTATAAAAAAGCATATAGCCGAGGGAAAACAGGCGTTTATCGTTTGTCCGCTTGTCGAGGGCGGAGAAAATACTCCGCCCGAAAAGCAGAGCGCCATTGAATACTACAACACACTTACAAGCGGCGAGTTTTCGGGCATTCCCACGGGACTTCTCTACGGAAAGATGAAGCAGGCGGACAAAGACGCGGTCATGAGCGATTTTCGCGACAACAAGCTCAAACTGCTGATCTCTACCACTGTCATAGAAGTGGGGATCGACGTGCCGAACGCCGTGGTGATGCTAATTGAAAACGCTGAGCAGTTCGGACTTTCACAGCTTCACCAGCTTCGCGGACGCGTGGGACGCGGCTCTGAGCAGAGCTTTTGCGTGCTTATGAGCGACAGCAGAAGCGACTACACCAAAGCCCGTACTCAGGCAATGGTCGATACGCTCGACGGCTACAAAATAGCGGATATCGACCTGAAGCTGAGAGGTCCCGGAAACTTTTTCGGGCGCGAACAGCACGGACTCCCGCCGATGAAAATAGCGGACTTAGCTGACGACGCGGGTCTGCTGAATGAGATCGACAAGCTCGCGGAGGAGATAATTTCCGCCGACCCGACGCTCTCGGCTTCTGAAAACAAGGGGCTTAGGGCAAACGTTGACGAGCTGTTCAGCAATGGAATATAAATACAAAAAGTCTTTGAAAGGGAGTCTGAGGGGAAACTTTCTACAGAAAGTTTCC
>JAFLUG010000084.1 GCA_022508885.1 Oscillospiraceae bacterium
CCTTGTCGTGGGCATATCCCGCAACCTTGCTGTCCTGCTCGGTAAAGCCCTCGTTCGCGTCTATCATGACCACGCAAACGTCAGCGCGGTCTACCGCCATAAGAGCGCGAAGCACGCTGAAATGCTCGATGTTTTCCACGACCTTCGCTTTTCTTCTCATTCCCGCGGTGTCAATAAATATAAACCTGTCCTCTCCGCGCGTTACCTCGCTGTCAACGGCGTCACGCGTGGTTCCCGCGATATCCGAAACGATAGAGCGCTCTTCTCCCGTAATCCGGTTTATAAGCGAGCTTTTGCCGACGTTAGGCTTTCCTATGACCGCCACCTTTATCACGTCCTCGTCGTAAGGCTCGGGCTCGTCTGGCGGAAGATTTTCAAACACCGCCTCGAGCAGATCGCCCGTTCCGTGACCGTGTACCGCCGAGACCGCTATCGGTTCGCCTAACCCTAAGTTGTAAAACTCGTAAAACTCGGGCGGCGGCTCGCCTATCTTGTCGTCCTTGTTTACCGCAAGCACGACGGGCTTTCCGCTTTTCATAAGCATCGCCGCTACTTCGCTGTCGTTTGCGGTAACTCCCGTGGTAAGGTCCGCCACGAATATGATGCAGTCCGCGCTTTCGACCGCCAGCATAGCCTGCTCTCTCATCTGCGCGAGGATAACGTCGTCTGTCTTCGGCTCGATACCGCCCGTGTCTATAAGCATAAATTCTCTGTCAAGCCACTCGCAGCGGCTGTAAATTCTGTCTCTCGTAACTCCGGGCGTGTCGTCTACTATCGACAGCCTTTTCCCGACCAATTTATTAAACAGCGTGGACTTTCCGACATTCGGTCTGCCCACAATTGCAACCAGTCTCATTTTTATTCCCCTTGTTTCATTAAGCTCATAATTAATCAATTATATTATAGCATAATCGCAAGGTTATGCTATAATTGCCCGATACGCACGCAGTAAACTGGAAGTTTGCGTATGTGCGAGGGCATTGAATCAGTATAATAAAAGCACTTGTGTTTTTATTATAGCATAACCGCAAGGTTATGCTATAATTGCCCGATACGCACGCAGTAAACCGAAGGTTTGCGGATGTGCGAGGGCATTGAAATCAGTATAATAAAAGCACTTGTGCTTTTATTATAGCATATTATTCTGACTTTTTCAAGGCTTATAACTCTAAATTTCTCAATTTCCGTTTTTAAGTCTTACGGTTCGCCCTTGACAGACTTTCAATATACCTGTAATTTTTCAAAACCAAAAACCGCGGTTCTGTCTGCGAACCGCGGCCGTGTTTTTAAAGTTCAATTTTTCCGTAAAGCTTGGCGTTCTTTTCCGCGTCAACCGTTTCCTTTGAAAATTCAACCGCGTTTTCGGCTGTATCGGAGTCGTAGGACGGGCGCTTATAGTCGCGCTCAACACCGGAAGGATTTCCGTTTGAACGGCGGTATCCTCCTCTGCCGCCTTTGCCTCTGCCCTCGCCGCGTCTGCGGCTGTCATACTTCGGCTTGTCGGCGTATATAACTACCTTTCTGTAAGGCTCGCTGCCCGTAGAACGGCTCGAAACGCCCTCTATCTCCGCGACGCAGCTATGAATTATCCTGCGCTCGTAAGGGTTCATCGGCTCGAGCGCTATCTTTCTGCCCTGCTTTATGACCTTTGACGAGGTCTTTTTCGCGAGGGATATCAGAGCCTCGTGGCGCTTTTCGCGGTATCCGTTGCAGTCAAGTGAAATTCTGCAAAAGCTTTCTTCAGAACGGTTGCTCGCGAGAATTGTCAGATACTGAAGACTGTCAAGAGTCTCTCCGCGCTTTCCGATGACAATTCCGAGCTTTTCTCCGCTTATGTCAAGCACTACCATTCCGCCGCGCTTGTACGGAGTTATAGTAAAGCCGACCATTCCGAGAGCCTTAAGAACGTCCGTGAGATATCCTATCGCCGTCTGTACCTTAACGCTCTTGTTTACGTCAAAATCCTCCGGCAGCGGCTCTATATCGCTGTCCTGAGAGTAAGACGCGTCGTCCTCCTCGGCCGCGGAAAGTCTCATAGCCTCCGCTCTGGCGTCCTCTTCGAGATCCTCCTCGCTCGCCTGATATATGCGCTCTTTTTTCTCCACGACAGGCTCATATATCGCGTTTACGCGCGCCTCGCCCTTAAAGCCTCCGAAAAGCGTTTTCCTCGGCTGCTCGAGAATATCAAAATCAATATCGTCCACACTTACGCCAAATTCGATAGCGGCAAGCCTTTTTGCCTCTTCAACGGTTTTAGCCGTAAACTCTTTCTCCATAATTAACCCCTTTCGGACGGCCGTCAGTCGTCATCCCCGTCGTCCTCGTTATATTCTTCACCGTATTTTAAGGCGTCTGCCTTTCTCGCCTCCGCGAGTCTGCGGCGGTTTGCCTCTTTCTGAGACAGCGCCTCCTCCTGCGTAATATTCTTTTCTTTTTCAGCCTTTATCTTTATTACTTTATCCTTTGCGGCAAGCTCCGCGGCCGCGGCTTCTCTGAGCTTTCTCGGGTTATACAGCTTGTCAAGGATAAGCGTCTGCAAAATTCCGAAGGCATAGCTTACCGCCCAATAGAAGCCTGCTCCGGCAGGTACGGTAAACGCCAGCCACAGCGAAAACAGCGGCATGATATACATCATTATCTTCATAGAGCCGCCCATAGCCGCTGCCTCGGGATTGTTCTTCTTCATGTTGTGATTTGAAAGAACAGTCTGCGTGAGCGAAAGCAAGAACGAAACGATAGGCACCAGGATCATCGGGAATCCCATATGACTCGCCGGGACCTGACCGAGAGGAATGCCTATAAAGTTGAGGTTTTCGTAAAGTTCCTCGTAGTTCTCCCTTGCCTCGGGACGAACAGCCGCCTCGCTGTACGCGTTTTTATAAACGAACTTGTCGCTTTGTGTTCCGAAGCTCTCAAGCGAATAAAGCTCTCTCTGGAGAGACGATGTAGCCGTAAACGAAACAGTATCGGCGCTTGCCGCCCTGTAATATCCAAACTGATTCTGTAAAGTGCCGAGCGCGCTTACGGTCTCGTCGCTGAAGGAATGCTCGAGTTTGTACTTTTCCTTTTCCGTATCGTTGTTGATGGCGTTCAGCTCCTTGCGCTCATCTTCCGTAAGCCTATAGAGATCGGCGTTTACAAGCACGTTGTTGTTTGTATCCTTCGCGTATTCTTTCGCTATGATATCGCGGACCGCGATCTTAAACAGCTTTACCGTATCAATGTCGAGCGTCCTGATATCCTCGGCGGTCTTGGGCTTTTCGCCCTCTCCGAGGCAGTTTTCGTTGTAATAAGCGAGTATCTTGTTCGCGTCGTTTACGATGTTGTTATGCTTTTTCAGCGCCGCCTCGTCAAGCTCAGCGACCTCCGCTTCGGTTTTTGCGCATTCCTCGATAAAGGTCGCCGCAAACTCAACGTTGTACGACTCCTCGACAAACGCGGTTATCTCCTCGCCCGTAGAATGGACGATATGTGTAAGCGGCTTGTAAACAACGTCGATAACTCCGAAAAGTATCACAAACGACAACAGCATAGGCAAACAGCCCGCGGTAGGCTTATAGCCCTGCTGCTGGAGCTTCATCAGCTCTTGCTGCTGTCTTTCGCGGTTGTTGGCATATTTTGTCTGGATCTCTTTTATCTTAGGCGCGAACGCCGCCGAAACGGCGGTGCTTTTCTGCTGCTTTATATAAAGGGGGATCATCGCCCCCTTTATGATAAACGTAAACAGGATTATGCCTATTCCTACGTTTTTGATGATAAAGGTGTAGATGAAATAAAGTACATAGCCAAGCGGCGTACCGAAAATACTATACAGGAATTGAATAAGGTTCACGTCCTTTCAACGCGTTCTACATCTTTAAGCCTTTTTGCCGCAATTATCCGTCCATGTCCGCGTACAGCTCGTCCCAATCGTTCCAATTCTTTGAGGCTACCGTATATCTTTCGGGTCTGAAAACAAACTTTTTGGGGACAGGGTCATAGCCGTGTTTCCCAAACGGATTGCACCTCAAAATTCTCCATAATGTCAAATAACCGCCCTTAACCGCCCCAAACCGCCGAACAGCAATAAGGCCGTATTCGGAACAAGTCGGATAGAAGCGGCAGCACGGCGGCAGTATCTTTGAAAACGTCAGCCTGTACAGCTTAATTATTCCCAAGAGTAAATATTTCATTATGATTGCAGCGTTTTCGGCAAAACATTCTTTTTCATAAGCCCCACAAGCTGACCCGTCTTTAAAAACGGAGTTTTCGACCTCGCGACAAACACAAAGTCAAAGCGCCTCTGGGTCTTTTCTCTTATGACCGGGTCGATAAGGCGGAAGGCCTCTCTTATTATCCGCCTCGCCCGATTTCTTTTTACCGCGTTTCCTACCTTTTTGCCCGTGACTATCCCGAGGCGGTTTTTTCCGGCTCTCCGGGGTCTGATATAACACACAAACCCGTATGTCACGACGCTTTCGCCTTTTTTAAACAAAAAGCTGAAATCGCGGGCGCTTTTGATGACAACGTATCTTTTCTTTAATTCATGCATCAATAGCTGAGCTTTTTTCTGCCCTTTGCACGGCGGCGTGCAAGTACTTTTCTGCCGTTCTTTGTAGCCATTCTCTTCATAAAGCCGTGCTCATGCTTTCTCTGAAGCTTTTTGGGCTGATAAGTTCTTTTCATTTCAGTATTCCTCCTTGTTCAAAATTCACATCATCTTGTTGAATACCATTATAAGCTTTCGCGCGAGTCGCGTAAAGCTGTCGGCATTTATTCATTATATACCAATTAAACCCTTTTGTCAAGGGGGTTTTATAAATTTCAGGCATTTTTTGAAAAAATCCCTTGACAATACACGCCGGAAAGTGATATAATCATTTCGGAATAATTAAAGAAAACACAGCGGAGGGATCGGCTATGAGTATGGACCTGGCCTTCTGGAGGTATAAAAACGGCGAATCAGCCGACCACGCCAGAATTTACGAGGGCGTCTGCGAGGGCGGGACGTTTGAGTGTCTTGAGGAACTGCCGATAACGGATATCCGAAAGAAGATCGCCGAGACGTTCGGCGGCTGGACGGCTCTCGACCCCGACACATACGACAAGGACGGAAGCGCGGGCTTTCAGATATTTACAACACCGCAAGCGGTTATCTTTAACTGCGGCGGGATGACCGGCGACGAAATGAACCTGCTTATCGACGTAATGCTCGGGTTTGGCTGTCCGCTGTACGACCCGCAGATATCAACGCGGTTTGATATTTGATACTTAAATTTTAAGGAGTACTTTATATGATACTTACAATCGACGTCGGCAACACAAACACCGTTATAGGCGGGTTTGATGATAATGACGGGCTTGCGTTTCAGTCGAGGATATCGACCGACCGCTTTCGCATGGAAGACCAGTACGCTATCACCTTCGCGGATATCCTCCGCCTTTACGGAATTGACACAAAGGACATTTCGGGAGCTATCCTGTCGTCTGTTGTTCCTCCCGTAACCGTGCAGATAAAGCCCGCAATGGAAAAGATATGCGGCTGTAAGGCGCTTGTAGTCGGTCCGGGGCTTAAAACCGGGCTTAACATCAAAATTGACGAGCCGGCCTCTCTCGGCGCGGACATGGCGGCTGTCGCAGTAGGGGCGAAGGAATACTATCCGCTGCCCGCGGTCGTGATAGACCTCGGAACGGCGACCAAGATATTCGCGGTAGATAAGGACGGCGCGTTTATCGGCGGTATAATCGCTCCCGGTATTAAAATTTCGGCAGAGGCGCTGGCAGTAAAAACCGCGACGCTTCCGCTCATAGGCGTTACCTCCGAGCCTATCCCGCACGTTATCGGAAAGAACACAATAGACAGTATGCGCTCGGGACTGCTTTACGGAAACGCCTTTATGATAGACGGCATGATAGAGAGTTTTGAGCGCGAGATAGGCGAAAAATGTACGGTCATCGCAACGGGCGGCTTTTCAAGCGCAATAAAGCCTCTTTGCAAAACAGATTTTATTCTTGACGAAAGTCTTATACTCAAAGGACTTCTGGCGATCTACAAGAAGAATAAGTAATATTGGGGTCTGCGGGAGTATTCCCGTAAATATATACCCGCGGTACACCGGGGTTCGGCTTCGGGTGCCAGCAAAGGAGAAGTTTCTTATGGAAGAAACAAAAACAAAAAAGAGTTCCGGTTGGAACTCAAACAAGACCTTTACCGTAGTCGGTATGGGGCTGATGACGGCGATAGTTGTCGTATTGCAATTGTTTGCAAGCGGAATTCATGTCGGTCCGTTCAGCATTACCTTGGCTCTCGCGCCGATAGTGATAGGCGCGGCGATTTTTGGCTGGAAAGCAGGCGGGTGGCTGGGCTTTGTGTTCAGCGTAGTAGTTCTTTTTCAGCCAGATACACAAACATTTATGGCATTCAGCATTCCCGCAACGATAGCCGTCGTGCTAATCAAAGGAACGGTCGCGGGACTTGTCGCAGGGCTTGTTTACAATGCTGTCAGCAAAAAGAACAAGCTTGCGGCAGTAATTACAGCGGGAATTGCGTCACCTGTGGTCAATTCGGGAATCTTCGCAATCGGCTGTTTCGCGTTCTTTATCCCTATTGTGGAAAATCTGTCTGCGCTGCTTGGGTATGAAGACGTTGTAGCTACCGTTTTCCTTGGATTGATAGGACTTAACTTCCTTGTAGAGCTTGGAATAAACCTCGTTCTTGCCTCGGCTATCGTTATGATAATAAACGTCGTAACAAAGCGGATAATGAAAAATCCGTCTTAAAAATTACACAAAAGACCCGCGGTTTATATGAACCGCGGGTTCAGTTTTTGAAAACCACCCTCAGACTGCCGAGGTATGGCTGACGCAGCAGATGGGGCTTTCTCGACAGTTTGAGCATAAAAAATCGGTTGTGTCACGATTATGCGCGCAAACGCTCGTGATACAACCGATTTTGATAACCAAACGCTCTCAATCAGCATTTTTACCCAATCAAGACCGTGAGCCTGAACGAAGCCGCGGTGCCGCTCGGCTTACAGCTTGTATCGCGCTGATAACCAATCTCGCGTACAGTCTCCGCTTTCCTGCGGAATAACATTTTGCACTTTCGGCAATAGCCGTCCTCAGAAACTCCGGACGCTTCACCCCGCGCCTTTGACCGCGCCCAAGGGATTTTATGAGCGGGCTTGTGACAGCTGAAAGCAATTTTGCTTTCGGCGCCCTGAAAGCTCATCGGCTTGTTCTGAGGCTTTTTACAGCCGTCCGTGCCGAAATACCGAATGACTCGGTATTTACGCTTTTATTTTAATCCTTTTTTATCGTTTTGTCAAGGGCTTTTCAAATTTTTCATTAAATTTCTAAAATTCGCTCCAATTGCTTGACATTTCCGCCAAAAAGCGGTATAATAATGTATATTGTTTGAGTTTGGCTCAAAGATAAAAAATAAAAACGGGTAGGCGTTTGTAGAGCTTACCGAGGAGGTTTTTACGATGATCAAGGTAACACTAAACGGCGAGGAAAAAGAATTTGAAGCGGGAATAAGCGTGTTTGACGCAGCGCGTGAGCTGGGGCTCGCAAAGACCGCTTGCGCGGCGGAGATAGACGGCAAGGTCTGCGATATGCGCGCAAAGCTCGAAAAGGACTGCAAGCTGAATATCCTCACCTTTGCGGACGAGCAGGGTCAGAGGGCGTTCAACCACACCGCGTCGCACATTCTGGCGCAGGCGGTAAAACGCTTGTATCCGAAAACAAAGCTTGCGATAGGTCCGGCTATTGACAACGGATTTTACTACGATTTCGATACGGACGAGCCGTTTACAACGGAAACTCTGACTAAGCTCGAAGCCGAAATGAAGAAGATAGTTAAGGAGAGCATAAAGCTTGAACCCTATACGCTCTCCCCCGACGAAGCAATAAAGTATCTTGAGGAACAGGACGAGCCGTATAAGGTAGAACTCTGCAAGGAGCACGCCGACAAGGGCGAGCCTATCTCGTTCTATAAGCAGGGTGATTTCACCGACCTGTGCGCGGGTCCGCACCTTATGTCGACCTCGTCGGTAAAGGCGTTTAAGCTCACCTCCGTTACGGGAGCGTACTGGCGCGGAAGCGAGAAGAACAAGATGCTGACGAGAATTTACGGTACTGCTTTCCCCTCAAAGGACGAGCTTAACGCATATCTTGAGCGCGTTGAGGAAGCCAAAAAGCGCGACCACAATAAGCTCGGACGCGAGCTTGAATATTTTACTACTGTCGACTACATCGGACAGGGCTTGCCCATACTGCTGCCGAAGGGCGCGAAGGTGATGCAGATACTCCAGCGCTGGGTAGAGGACACCGAGGACAACGAGTGCGGATATGTCCGCACCAAAACTCCGTTTATGGCAAAGCGCGAGCTGTACAAGATCTCGGGTCACTGGGATCACTACCTCGACGGAATGTTCGTGTTGGGCGACCCGAACGACGAAACGAAAGAGTGCTTTGCGTTAAGACCCATGACCTGCCCGTTCCAGTATCAGGTGTTCTTAAACCGTCAGCGCTCTTACCGCGACCTGCCGATGAGACTGGGCGAGACCTCCACGCTGTTCAGAAACGAGGACAGCGGCGAGATGCACGGGCTTATCCGCGTGCGTCAGTTCACGATCTCCGAGGGTCATCTTATCCTCCGCCCCGAGCAGCTTGAGGAAGAATTTAAGGGCTGTCTGGAGCTTGCGAAGCGTATGCTCGACACGCTGGGGCTTTTGGAGGACTGCACGTTCCGTTTCTCACAGTGGGATCCCGCAAACCCGAAGAACAAGTACGAGGGCACCGCGGAGCAATGGGAACACGCGCAGAGCGTAATGGAAAAGATACTCAACAATCTGGGCGTGGAATATTCCATCGGAATAGACGAGGCGGCGTTCTACGGGCCTAAGCTCGATATTCAGTACCATAACGTTTTCGGCAAGGAGGACACGCTGGTAACTATCCAGATAGATATGCTGCTTG
>JAFLUG010000085.1 GCA_022508885.1 Oscillospiraceae bacterium
CGGCAATGTGCCTGCACTATGGGCAGGAGATCTTTGAGGGACTTAAGGCTTACCGTACCGCGGACGGCTCTGTACAACTCTTCAGACCGCAGGAGAACTTCAGGAGAATGAACCTCTCCGCTGAAAGAATGGTTATTCCTCAGATAGACGAGGAATTTGTGCTGAACGCTCTGATGAAGCTTCTTGAGCTTGAGAAGGACTGGGTGCCTCATACGGACGGAGCGTCGCTGTACATTCGCCCGTTTATCTTCGCAACCGACCCGTATGTTGGCGTAAGGCCCGCGGATCACTATCTGTTTATGATAATCCTGTCGCCGTCGGGGCCTTACTACTCCACAGGACTTGACCCCGTAAAGATCTATGTCGAGGAAAAGTATGTCCGCGCGGTGAGAGGCGGCACGGGCTTTGTCAAGACCGCCGCGAACTATGCAATTTCTCTCAAAGGCCAGGACGAGGCTCATAAGCAGTCCTACGAGCAGGTCCTGTGGCTGGACGGAGTTGAGCAGAAATACATTGAAGAAGTAGGCTCGATGAACATTTTCTTCGTAATTGACGGCGAGGTGATCACTCCTAAGCTCACCGGCTCCGTGCTTCCCGGAATTACCCGCAAATCCGCGCTTGAGCTTTGCGGTAAGTGGGGTCTTAAAGTGACTGAGCGCCGCATTACCATTCAGGAGGTTGCCGAGGCTTATGACGCGGGCAAGCTTGACGAGGTTTTCGGCACAGGCACCGCCGCCGTAATTTCTCCCGTAGGTCATCTCAAGTGGGGCGACAAGGTCATGGAGATAAACGGCAACAAGATAGGTCAGCTTTCGCAGAGACTTTACGACACTATGACGGGAATGCAGTACGGAAAGCTTCCCGACGACATGGGCTGGATAGTTAAGCTGCAGTCGAAATAAGGAGCTGCGATGATAAGACGAATAACAGCAGTTTTTCTTTCTCTTGCCGCATTGTTGGTATTGAGCGGCTGCACTCCGCAGCTTACTCCCGAGGAGTACCGCGAAAAGCTTATGAGCTGTACAAGCGAATATTCCGCCGCGCAGATGGAGGTCGTAAATTCTCTGACGGCAGATGACGACGGATATTTTATCGGCAATCTTGCGGTGTTTGAGGAGAAGTGCAAGGCTTTTGAAAGCGCGATGAAGCAAATCGAGGAGATAAATCCTCCCGACGCGTACAGGGAAAAACACCGTCAGGCGGTAAAAGCGTTGGACAATGAGCGCGAGTGGCTGGAAGCCGTAAGGAGCTATACACAAGCGAAAACTCCCGAGGAACTGAAGAGATGCGATGACGAAATACAAAGAACGGCGAATTATGAAAACAGTTTTCCGATGCAGGTCATTCAGATAATCAGGTCGATCGGTTAGAAGCCGTAAAGCAATACGGAAAGCCGCCTGATGATATGAGCCGGATAGAGAAGCTGCAGTCTTAGTAAGGAGCAAATTATGACAAAACGGATATCAGCAATTTTTCTTGCTTTTATTGCGCTGTTAATTTTGAGCGGGTGCGCTCCAAAGCTTACGGCAGAGGAGTATAAGGATGAGCTTACGTCCGCCTACAATGAATTTATGACGGCCCACATGAAGATCTCCGAGATCATGTACGCTGTGGAGCAGGGAGACCGTACTTCCCTTGAAAACTCGGAGTTTCATGACGCCTGTGAGGATATGGAAAGTTCAATGGAGCGTTTTGAGAGAATGAATCCGCCCGACAATTACAAAGACAAACACAAACGGATGGTAAAATCACTTGACAACTATCGCGATTGGATAAAGGCTGTCGAAAAGTTTGTCGAATGTACGACTCCGGAGGAGTTTGAAAAGGCTTTAGACGAGGCAAACGGCACTCTTGACATTGAAAACGGATTTCTCAGACAGTATCTTGATCTGTTTATTGAATTAACCAAGGAAACAACAATTTAATAAATTCACCGAAAACGAAGAAAGGAACCGACTATGAACAACACCGAAAAATCTCTGGAAACCATAAAGACGCTTTGTATCCACAGAGGCTTTGTCTATCCGGGAAGCGAGATCTACGGCGGCCTGGCGAATACATGGGACTACGGTCCGCTTGGCGTTGAGCTTAAGGAGAATATCAAAAAGGCATGGCGCAAAAAGTTTATACAGGAAAATAAATATAATGTCGGGCTTGACAGCGCCATTCTCATGAACCCGCAGACGTGGGTCGCGTCGGGCCATGTGGGCGGATTTTCCGACCCGCTTATGGACTGCAAGGACTGTAAGACCCGCCACCGCGCCGACAAGCTGATAGAGGATTTCGACGGAACATCCGCCGACGGCTGGACAAACGAGGAAATGGTGACTTTTATCCGTGAAAAGGGAATCAAATGCCCCGACTGCGGAAGCACTAATTTTACCGATATAAGACAGTTCAACCTTATGTTCAAAACGGCTCAGGGCGTTACGGAGGACAGCAAGAGCGACCTTTATCTCCGTCCCGAGACCGCGCAGGGAATTTTCGTAAACTTCGCGAACATTCAGAGGACGAGCCGTAAAAAGGTCCCGTTCGGAGTAGCTCAGGTGGGAAAATCTTTCAGAAACGAGATAACTCCCGGACAGTTTATCTTCCGCGTGCGCGAGTTTGAGCAGATGGAGCTTGAGTTTTTCTGCAAGCCCGGAACAGATTTGGAGTGGTTTGACTATTGGAGAAGCTACTGCAAGGAATTTCTCCTTAAAATCGGTCTGAGAGAAGAAAGTATCCGCCTGCGCGACCATTCGCAAAAGGAGCTTTGCTTCTACTCAAAGGCCACTACCGACTTTGAGTTTATGTTCCCGTTTGGCTGGGGAGAACTGTGGGGAGTCGCGGACAGGACCGACTATGACCTTACTCAGCATATCAAAACGAGCGGAAAATCGCTTGAATATTTCGACCCCGAAACCAACGAGAAATATGTTCCTTATGTAATTGAACCGTCGCTCGGTGTTGAACGCTTGTTTTTGGCTGTTGTGTGCGACGCGTATGACGAGGAACAGCTTGAGGACGGCACGACCCGCACGGTCATGCATATCCACCCCGCGCTCGCGCCGATAAAGTGCGCGGTTCTTCCGCTGTCGAAAAAGCTCAGCGAAAAAGCGGGCGAGCTTTACGACGAGCTTTCAAAGAGCTTCTGCGCGGATTTTGACGAGGCGGGAGCAATCGGAAAGCGCTATCGCAGACAGGACGAGGTAGGAACGCCGTTTTGCGTCACCTACGACTTCGACAGCGAGACCGACGGCTGCGTCACCGTTCGCGAGCGCGACTCAATGCAGCAGGTGAGAATACCGATAGCGGAAGTAAAAGCGTATATTGAAGAAAGAATCGCGCTTTGACAAATAATATCAAACGTCAGCTGCCCGGCCGAGCGATACAGAGGTATTGCGCGGCCGGGCAGATTTGTTTAGTTAATTTGTGAAAAATTTGTTGTAAAAAATAAAAAAATATAAAAAATCCTCTTTCATTTTTGGGAATTATGTGTTATAATGTGTATAAGTATATTTATACCGTAATTCGGGGAGGTGCAGAAATGGCTTTCTGCGATTTAAAACCTGTGCGCGTAAACAACGACAAAACAGGGATGTCTTATATTATAGGCGAGGTTCTGGCCATTTACAGTATGGGCTCACAGTATCCCTCGGTGTTCAGCTGGGATATGGTAAAAAGCGTTTCGGTTACCCGCAGGGATATTACTGTAAATCTTGTGGGAACGAAAAAGATCATAAACGTTTCAAATAAGATGTTCAGATCTCCGGAGGAGGTTCTGCGCGCGATAGCGATAATAGAGTACCACCAGAGAACATATGATTTCGCCTATCAGCATGAAAGGCGGCTTTTCCCGCTTAAATCGCTTTATCTTGAGTGTTCTCCCGGAAAAGAGTCTTATATGGGCGAGGGCATTATTGACGAGGCGGATACGGCTTCCTCTCTTATCGCTCTGCTCAATTTCAGGCTTATGAAGTTTTTGTGGCTGGTGGCGGTGCTTGTGGCGCTTGTTTTGTTCGGCGTTCTCAGCTATACCATCGGTATGAACCGCGATAATGTTTTGTATTTTATCCTTATTTCGATCGCCTCCGGCGGAATTTTCGCGCTTATTGTCTATATGATAACCCATGCCGTCGCAAGAGCGAGGGTAAAATCGTTTGCGGACGCCGACCTTGCCTCAAAGCAGGTCATAACGTTCGTTATAAGTACAATGGGTTTCGCGGCGTGCGAGAGCTGTATTTATGAAAACCGCAATCTGGTTTTGTGGAGCGAGGCGGATTATTTCGTCGAGTCGGATAAAATGTTTATTATCTACAAGGGCAGAACGCCTTTGGCGTATATCCCGAAAAAGGTGTTTTCAAAGAAATATATCGGCGGGGTGTCCGATATCATTGCGATCAGCCTTGAGCAAAGATAAATCCCAAAGCGCTTTCCGAAAGCATTTGAAAGTTAGGAGCTGAAATGATTTGAGCGAAATAAGATCCGAAAGCATTGACATAAGAGGTCAGAAGGTGGTTCTTGTATCCGTAAAAGACGGGGAGAACGCGATAGGGACCTGTACCATGGGCGCAAGCCCATATGGAGGGATGGGGGCTGTTTCGCGTCTGTTGTTTGTCGGAAACGAGCCTATTCTTAACATAACCTGTCCGAATAACGCAAACAAAAAGTCGGATAAGATAGTATCCATTTGTCCGGGATTTCGCGGCTATGACCAGAAGCTTTATGACATAATGTCGGTCTGCTTTACAAGGCTTAATCAGGGCGAGACGCTCGTATCGGGAATGAAGGATATTTTCAGTTTGCTTCAGGACGGAGTTTATGCGATCTATACAGCCGACTACTATCCAACCAACGGAAACGGCTCGTTTTTCTGGGGCGGCTATAATGTAAGGCACGAGATAAAAGGAAGCGCCGAGCAGAATGCCGCTATCGGAGACGAAAATCTGTATAAGCCCTGTTTTCTTATGCCGACGCAGAGTCTGGACTATTACACGGCGAAAGCTCTCAACGCGGCGGAAAAGGAGGTAAAATCCCGGCTTATACAGGGAATAGTATACCATGTTTCAGGATTTCATTCCGCTCTGCTCAAGGGATTTCACGGGGCGGTCGCGTGCGTGAAGAACAATATCCCCTACAAGTGCGCGGTCATCGAAAAGATCTGCGATCCGTATACCGACAGAAGTGCCGAGGTAAGACCTGTGGTAAAACCTCAGGCTCCCAAAAGCGGGGACGAAGGCGCGGACGGCCAGCAGCCCGAACAGGAGACCGCGTCTCAGCCTCTGGTGATCCCTGTTTCGGAACAGGAGGGAATAACGGGCTTCAGAAGTCCGTCCGTAAAGATCCCGATAGAGCTGTTTCCAAAGGATATGCTTAAAGTTCTCCTTAGCAGTCTCAGCGAATACAAACCGCCGCATTTCGGCGTGATATCGGCAAAGCTTGAAGCGTCAGGGAGAAAAAAAGCGGTATCAAACAACGTCCTTCCGCTTGATGTCCTTGAAAAGGCCGAGCAGATGCCCGACGCAAGTATGGTTGAGTCGGCGTATGCTGTTCCGAGTCTTTCCGACGAGGAGCTGAACTGTCTGCTTGCCGGAGACGTTGAGCACAACGGGCGCGTTATCATTTCACCAAATTTCTACGCAAGTATCGTAACGGCGTGCAATTTTTTGCAGTTTACGGACATGAAGCGCTTTATTGACTTTTCAATAGCTATCATGGATAATCCCGAGCTTTCGGCTACCCACGAATATGTGGCTCAGAGAGTAAGCCTGCAGGAGAAAAACACAAAGCTGTACAATTTCTTTAAAACGGTCAGGGAAAGCAGAGACGAAAAATATGAAAAAATACTTTCCGCTGCTTATACATTCACTACGAGATATGAAAAAGCTACGGCAAAAAGATGAGATTTTATGAGACAATACCGCACAGACCTTGTGCGGTGTTGCTTTAGAGTATTGAACGGAGAATCGATATGAAATTCAGAAAAAACAGGGCGGCGGCGATTATAGTCGCGGCGGCGGTTTTTTGCACGGGCTGTCAGAGAAACGCCGAGTATCAGGAATTTACCGGCGGAGAACAGAATTATTCCTCAGGCTCTTCGGCTTATTCGGGAGGCTCGTACAGCTCTTCTGCAAGCACGCAAAGCTCGGGGGGATATTCGTCGGTCGGTTCGTCATCGCCGGGCGGGAATAACAGCGGCTCGTCTTCGGTTCACAGCGGTTCCTCGGGTAATGTAAGCTCATCCTCGGCGAGCGGTTCGAGTAAGTCCTCGTCTTCGGTCAACGGCAGTCTCTCAAGCTCAAAGCCTTCGGGAAGCGGACTTTCTCCGAGCGGCACAGGCATGAAGGGAACGGCCTCAGCCGGGGGGTATAACTACGCGGAGGCCTTGCAAAAATCGATCCTGTTTTACGAGCTTCAGAGAAGCGGAAATATCGATGAAAGAACCATAAGGACTAACTGGCGCGGCGACAGCGGAATGAACGACGGAGCTGACGCGGGTCTCGACCTTACAGGCGGACTTTACGACGCGGGAGACAACGTAAAGTTCAATCTCCCTATGGCTTATACGGCGACGGTGCTTTCGTGGAGCGTTTATGAGGACAAAGACGCGTATGTGAAAAGCGGTCAGCTCGACTATGCATTGGCGAATATAAAATGGATATGCGATTATCTGATAAAGTGCCATCCGTCGGCTAACGTTTACTACTACCAAGTAGGAGACGGAAACGCCGACCACTCGTGGTGGGGACCCGCGGAGGTAATGCAGATGAACCGCCCGTCCTACAAGGTAGACCTCAACAGTCCCGGCTCGACCGTCGCGGGAGAAGCGGCGGCGGCGCTGGCGGCGTGCGCGGCGGTTTATAAGAGCGTGGATAAAAGCTATGCGGAAAAATGTCTTAAACACGCAAAGGAGCTTTATAACTTTGCCGAGACCACTCACAGCGACGCGGGATATACCGCAGCAAACGGCTTTTACAACAGCTGGAGCGGATATCAGGACGAGCTGGCGTGGGCGGCGGTGTGGCTGTATATCGCGACGAATGACAGCTCTTGGCTGACCAAAGCAAAAACCAACGAATCCAAGCTCAGCGGAAACCCGAAGTGGACGCTTTGCTGGGACGACAAGTACATAGGCGTTGAGTGTCTGTTGGCTGAGCTTACGGGAGAGAGCAAATACAAGACAAATCTCGAAGCGAGCCTTGACTGGTGGTGCAATGGGATAACATATTCTCCCAAGGGTCTTGCGTGGCTCGACACATGGGGTTCTTTGAGATACGCCACAACGGCGGCGTTTGTCGCGGCTTCATATGCGGAAAGCGGAAAATGCCCGACGGATAAGGCTCAGAAATATATGAATTTCTGTGAGAGCCAGATAAACTATGCTCTCGGTTCTTCCGGAAGAAGCTATGTCGTGGGCTTCGGAGAAAATCCTCCCGAACACCCGCACCACAGAACGGCTCAGGGCTCGTGGGCAGACAATATGAACGAGCCGGGCTATCACCGTCATACGCTCTATGGAGCGCTGGTCGGCGGACCGAACGCCTCTGACGGATATAACGACACGGTTTCGGACTACACCGCAAACGAGGTCGCGTGCGACTATAACGCGGGATTTACCGGAGCGCTCGCGAAGATGTACAACAAATACGGCGGGCAGACGATCAATAATTTCGGCGCGGTAGAATCGGTCGGCGAGGAAATGTATGTCGAATACAGCGTAAACGCTCAGGGCGACGGCTTTACCGAGATAAGGGCTATGATCTACAACAAATCCGCGTGGCCGGCGAGAGTCGCGGATAATTTAGAACTAAGGTATTTCGTAAACTTATCCGAGCTTTCAGACCCGTCGAGTGTAAACGTAAACTTCAACTACAACAACGGCGCGACATACGGCGGACTTTACGAGTGGGATAAGAATAACGGAATATACTATGTCAGCATAGATTTTTCGGGAGTTAAGATCTATCCCGGCGGTCAGAGCGCGTTTAAAAAAGAGGTTCAGTTCAGAATGGGCGCGTCCGGCTGGAATCCCAACAACGACCCGTCTTATAAAGAGCTTATCGGCACAAACGGCTCGAGCTTAGTGAGAGCGGTTTCCTGCGGACTTTACGAGGGCGGAAGGCTGGTGTTCGGAACCGAGCCGAACGGAGCTTCTTCGGGAATTGTTGCTCCGGGCTCGTCGAGTTCTTCAGGCTCTTCGCAAAATCAGCAGAGCAGTTCATCATCTTCGGGCAGCTCGAGCGTGGCGTCAACAAAACCTTCGGCAAGCAACAACGGCGTTCAGGTCACACTGAACAACTCGTCGAGCGGACAGAGCAATTCAATTTCTTTCAGCGTTAAATTAACTAACAACACGGGTTCGTCCATTGACCTGTCAAAGCTTGAGTTTGAATATTTCTTTACCAAGGACAGCGCGCAGAATCCTGTATTTGCCTGTGATAACGCGTCTACCACGGAAAACTATTACACAAGCATAACCGACAGGATAAGCGCTGCATTTGACAGCGTGACCGGAACAAACGCCGATACGAGGTGTACGATAAAGATAGGAAGCGGCACACTCGGCAACGGCGACTCGATTGAAATTCAGGTGAGGATATACGACTCAAGCTGGTCAAACTTCGATCTCTCAAATGACTTTTCCTACGGAAACGCCGAAAATATCTGCGTAACCAATAACGGGGCTGTCATCTTCGGAAAAAGACCTTAAAAGCTGATCTGATTTATACCGCGTTCTTGCAAAGGCGAGCCGCCTTTGGCAATTCCGTCCATACACGGTACATTGCCAAAGGCTGGCGCTCAAAGATGCGATACTTCTATGTCGCACCCGCCTTATAAAGAGCGCGGTATTTTTTTGAAGAAAATTTGAAAAAGTACTTGACAAAGCGGTATAATAATGATATAATGATAAAGCGTTGAATGCGGGTGTAGTTCAATGGTAGAATCCCAGCCTTCCAAGCTGGTCGCGTGGGTT
>JAFLUG010000086.1 GCA_022508885.1 Oscillospiraceae bacterium
TCATTCCGACGGTCTGATGAAGAACATATGTATCGC
This sequence comes from Oscillospiraceae bacterium, assembly GCA_022508885.1. Lineage (GTDB taxonomy): Bacteria > Bacillota > Clostridia > Oscillospirales > Ruminococcaceae > CAG-115. The sequence goes on from JAFLUG010000086.1 coordinate 37, forward strand.
TTGTCATACGGGAGATGAGCGAGGGGATAGAAATCTCGTCCACGCGCTGTTCTGACAGATACGATATTTTGGCGAACAGATCGTGGCGTATCTGCCGTGTCGTGTCGCGTGCGACCGCCGCCGCCATGCGGTTTGCGGCGATGTTTCCCACCCACGCGAGCAGCGAGCACACTATCATAAGTACTCCCCAGACTATCACGGGGTCGATCTCGCCAAGCGGGATGAGGTCGTCGATTATGTATGAGAGTATCCACGGTATGGCAAGCTCCGACAGAGTTGCCAGAACCTTTATCATAAAGCCCGCCGACATTCGCGGAATAAACGGGCGCAAATAGACCGCTAAACGTTTCATGGCATTCCTTTCAAGTTTTTTAACATAATTAGATTATACCGCCGAAACAAATTTTTGTCAACAAAAAATCCCGTAAGAATACGGGATTTTCATCTATTTTTCAGACTCTGCTCAGTTTTTGAAAAGCTTTAATTTACGTCGGCTTCCTCGTTCACCCGATAATCAAAAAAGTCAAAATCGGCGGTCTTCTCACGAAACATAAGGTCGATACAGCCTATACCCGCAAACGCGCCCGTATAGCTCCCAAAGCCGACATGATCGTCCGAGAGCTTTGTCAGGTCAAAGCTTTCGCCGATAGTTAGGAAGTTATTGCCGTCATAGCCGTATTCAAAATGAAACTCCCTGCCGTTTAAAACTATCCTCAGATATATTTCGCGCTCATCAACGGGAGTTCTTGTGCTTGTAATTTCCGTTTTCACGCCATGTTCGAGCTTTGCTATCCCCAGCGCCGCGCCGTTTAAGGTCTCGCTGAAATATTTGCGCAGGTAAACGAAATTAAGGTTGTTGTAATAAAGCAGGATACCCGCCGAATGCTTGTAAATTTCGGGAGTGAAATCAAGCTTCGTAGTTATCGCGCCTTTAACTCCCGTAAGCTTTCGGGCAAGAACAGACGCGCTGTGCGGCGAGCAGAACGATTCTCCTCCGCGAAGTCTTATATAGCCCTTACGCGCGGTCAGGTCGGCAAAATCCGTCGGCTTTATCCTAGGAGAATAGAAATGCTTTCCCAATTCCTCACTGTCAAAATCGTCGAGTTCGGGAATTGCCGCGAGCTTGATCTCGGGCAGCTCGGGCGGTTTTACATATTCGTCGGGGAGCTTTCCTCCGACCTTTCTAAGCCAGCCGTCGCTTGTCCATTCCATTTGCTGAATCGCGGTCTCGCGCCCGAGTGTACATCGAAGCTCGGGAACAAAAGGCCTGCCGCAGAGGTGAACGAGATATGTCTCGCCGTTCGGCAGGTCGACGTAGCTTCCGTGTCCCGCCTTTTGCAGCTTTACCTCGGGATTAAAACAGTCTGTAACGACATGGTCTTCGCTTCTGACGAAATTCTCGGGATATGAGGTCAGTATCGGGTTTTCGGGGTCGGGCTCGTAATCTCCGAAAATATCTCGGCTTCGCGCCATAGTCACACTATGACCGTAGCCCGTGCCGCCCTCAGCGCACATGAGGTAATAATATCCGTTTTTCTTGGTTATGTGCGGAGCCTCAAGACAGCCTCGCTCGGTCGCTCCGCGGTAGACGCGCTTCGGAAAACCGAGCGGCTTAAAGCTTTTCGGGTCTATCTCGCACACGCATATCTCGCCGGGCTTTTCGTAGCCCTCGCGCGTTTCCCACTCTATCGAGCTTACATATTTCCGCCCGTTTTCATCATGGAATAGCGAAGCGTCAAAGCCCGCGGAGTGAACATACACAGGCTCGCTCCACGGCCCTTCGATATTTTCGGCGGTTATGATATAATTCGCGCAGTCGTGATAGCGCGCGTTTGTCGAATACATACACCCGAACAGGATATAGAACAGCCCGTCCTCTTCGCAGTAGGTAAGACAGGGCGCCCAGATCCCTTTTCCCGAGGGGAGGTTTCTTAAATCTATCTGCGAATATTCGGTGAGAACGTTGGTTATCAGCTCCCAATTCCGCAGATCCCTCGAGTGGTATACGGGTATCCCCGGAAACCACTCAAAGGACGAGACCGCGCAGTAATAATCATCGCCTTTGCGGCAGATACAGGGGTCGGGATTACAGCCCTTTAAGATCGGATTTTTTATCCAGACTGCCGATAAGCCCTCATCTGCTTTGTCAGCGGCTTGGTCGGCAGCCACAAAGGCTGGCCGACAAGCCGCTTTCGCGCATCTGAAGGCTTCTCGACAGTCTGAGTTCTGGATTTTAATATCGTATGTTGTCATTTTTTCAGTAAATTCTTAAGACGCTCCATAGCCTCGATAGTCTTTTCGTGAGAACCGAACGCGGTAAGTCTGAACCAGTTCGCGCCGTTCTTTCCAAAGCCGGCTCCGGGAGTTCCCACGACCTGTATCTCATTCAGAAGCATGTCAAAGAACGCCCAGCTATCCATATTGTCCGGACATTTGAGCCAGATGTACGGAGAGTTTACGCCGCCCGTATATTTGATGCCGAGCTCGTCGCAGGTCTTTCCGATAACGCGCGCGTTTTCCTGATAATATCTGATGTTCTCGCGGCACTGCTTTTGTCCCTCGGGTGTGAAAACAGCCTCGGCCGCGCGCTGAACGGGATAGGAAACTCCGTTGAACTTGCTGCCCTGTCTTCTGCCCCATATCTCGGCAAGCTTTACGTCGTTGCCCTTGCTGTCCTTCTGGACTAAATCGTTGGGAACCACGGTATAGCCACAGCGGGTTCCGGTAAAGCTCGCAGTCTTGGAAAGCGAGCATATCTCAATAGCGCACTTTTTCGCGCCATCAATGCAGAAGATAGAGCGCGGGATATTATCCTCGGTGATAAACGCCTCATAGGCCGCGTCGTAAATTATAACGGCGTTGTTTTCGAGCGCGTAAGCTACCCATTCCTCAAGCTGTTGTTTAGTGTAAACAGAGCCTGTGGGATTGTTCGGAGAACAAAGGTAGATAAGGTCGGCGTGTACGCTCTTGTCGGGCATTGCCGCAAAGCCGTTCTCCTCGGTAGAGTCCGCGAAAATGACCTCGTTTCCGTTCATAACGTTCGAGTCAACATACACCGGGTACGCGGGGTCGGTAACAAGAACAACGTTTCCGCTTCCGAAAATGTCGATGATATTTCCGCAGTCGCTCTTCGCGCCGTCCGAAACGCGTATCTCGTCGGCGGAAACTTCCGCGCCGAAGCTCTTGTAATAGTTTGAGATAGCCTCGCGCAGAAAATCATAGCCCGCGCCGCTGTCCTCATACCCGCGGAAGGTCTCCTTTACGCCCATTTCGCGGCTCGCCTTTACCATTGCCTCGACTACCACCGGCGCAAGCGGGAGGGTTACATCGCCGATGCCCATTCTTATCAGTCTTTTCGCCTGCTCGGGATTTTGCTCGGAATACGCCTTTATGCGCTTGGCGATTTCGATAAACAGATAGTTTTTCTTAAGATTTCCGAAGTTTTCATTAAGCTTTGCCATTTTGTATTTTCCTTTCATTATCAAAAATTTATTCAATAATATTAAATCACATTTTTTTCCATTTGTCAAGATTAACGGAGCTATTTTGGGAAATAATAATCAGGGATAAATAGTTTTAGAGTATAATTACGAAAAAGGAAACAAGAAATTTCGACAAATATGGTTAAAATGCACAAAAAAGAATAATATTGCCGTTCTTTTTGGAATTTGCTCTTGTAAATTGGTATACGTTTGTGTTATAATACAGCTGTGTGGGTGTAAATTTTTACCGCACATTTATCTAATCGATTTTTATACTTAAACTTAAAGATTACATACATTCAACTTCATATATAGAATTAAGATATAAAAATGCCTCGGACAGAGGCAGGGGGAAGTGCACATTGGAAAAATATATCATAAAGGGCGGAAAGAAGCTTTCGGGAGAGGTTGTTATAAGCGGAGCGAAAAATGCCGTTGTCGCTATTCTTCCCGCGGTAATTCTTTCGGATGAGCCCTGCGTTATTGAAAATATTCCCGGGATAAGCGACGTTACGATAACTTTGCAGATCATGTCCGAAATGGGCGCAAAGATCCGCATGATAAACAAAACCACCGTGGAGATAGATCCCCGCGGACTTATGAATCTGCCTATACCTTACGATAAGGCAAAGCGCATGCGCGCGACGACTTATTTTCTCGGAACGCTGCTCGGACGTTTTCACAGCGCCCATGTTTCCATGCCGGGCGGCTGTAACCTCGGAGATAGGCCGATAGACCAGCACCTCAAGTGCTTCGCGGCTCTGGGAACAAAGTGCGAGCTTGAGGGAGGAATGATCCACCTTTCGGCTGACAGACTCATCGGAAATCAGATATTCTTTGATAAAAACTCCGTGGGAGCTACCATAAACGGCATTATGGCGGCTGTAAAGGCGGAGGGTCTTACTATAATTGAAAACGCCGCGAAGGAGCCGCATGTTGTCGATCTTGCCAACTGTCTCAACTCTATGGGCGCGGACATTATCGGCGCGGGAACGGACGTTATCAAGATACGCGGCGTAAAGTCCCTGCACGGAACGACTTACAGCGTTATCCCCGACCAGATAGAGGCGGGAACGTTTATGACCATTGCGGCGGCGACAAAGGGCGATATACTTATCAAAAACGTCATACCCAAGCACCTCGAGCCGATCACAAACAAGCTTCTGAAGATCGGGGTCAAGGTTGAGCAGTTTGACGACGCGGTAAGAGTTATCGGCGGTGAAGGATATGTCGGTACCAGCATAAAGACCCATCCTCATCCCGGATTCCCGACGGATATGCAGCCTCAGCTCTCCGCTGTGCTTGCCTGCGCAAACGGTACGTCTATGATAACCGAAAGCATTTTCGACAACCGCTTCCGTTATGTAGACGAGCTTCGCAGAATGGGCGCGAACATATCCGTAGAGGGCAGGGTAGCGGTTATAGAGGGTGTGGAGCGTCTCAAGGGCGCGCCTATGAGAGCTACCGACCTGAGAGCCGGCGCGGCGCTTATAGTTGCGGCGCTCGGAGCAGAGGGTACCTCGGAAATATACGACATTTTCCATATCGAGCGCGGCTATGAGAATATGGAGATAAAGCTCAAGGCGCTTGGCGCTGATATTGAAAAGATCGACGAACCCGAAGAGCCGGGAGAGGAATCACGAAAGGCGATCTAATAAATCTTTTGGTAAGGTAAATCACAGGCTGTTGAGAAGCTCAAGGTGCGCGACAGCCTGAATATATATGTGGAGAATTTATGTCAAGGATATATCCGATCTGCTCTTCGAGCAGTGGAAACTCAACATTTATCGGAACCCGTGGTCACGGTATTATCGTGGACGCGGGCTGTTCTTTCAGAGCGCTTAAAAACGCACTGTCGCTTATCGGTACAAGGCTTGACGAAAGCGGGGTAGAGGCGGTTTTTATCACTCACGAGCACATTGACCATATAAAAGGCATGGACCAGTTGATAAAGCATACAAAAATACCGGTTTTTGCATCGTCGGGTACGATAAAGGCTGTTTTTCCAAACGGAACGGAAGCGAGGGTATTTAACGCCGAGGACGGTTATCGCAGCGCGGATTTTGAGGTCAGCGCGTTTCGCACGTCTCACGACTGCGCTATGGGCGTGGGGTACAGGATACGTTTCGGAGAGGACAGCTTCGGAGTATGCACGGACACCGGCATTGTCACGGCGGAGGCGGAAAGGGAACTGCTCGGATGTAAGACTGTTTTGCTCGAAAGCAACTACGACGAGGAAATGCTGAGGAAAAATCTTAATTATTCTCCCGACTTAAAACGCAGAATTTCGGGAGAATTCGGACATTTGTCCAACGACGCGTGCGCGGAATTTGCGCTGAGACTTGTAAAAAACGGAACGAGAAATATAATTCTCGCTCATCTTTCTCGTGAAAACAACACCCCGAATACGGCGAAAAGCTGTGTGGAAAGATATCTTTCGGCTCACGGGTTTATGACTGAGCGCGACTATACGCTAAGCGTAGCTCCCGCCGCTACAACGGGCGAGTACATAGCGGTATGATATCGGACAGTATGAGGTGAATTTTATGGATGGAAAACAAAAAACGGGCATAAGCGATAAGTTTAAGCTTTGCTTTTTGCTGGCGTATTTTTTAATTCTTACGGTAGAAAGGGTAATAAGTCTCACGTCTGTTTTTACGGGCGATTTTTCGGTTTATGACGCGCTCGACTGGTATATGACCGCGCTTACATTGTTTGCTGTTTTCGGGGCTTATGTTTACATAATAACAAGGTGTGAGCTGTTTGTGAAAAACTACAGCGCGGAAAATATCTCGTCAATTGTCTCACCGAAAAATTTCGGCAGGCTTTCCATAGCAGCGGGTATTTTACTGCTCGGAGGAATGGTGCATACAAACGGCACGATAGCGGGAGTTCAGTTTGCGAGTTACGGAATGATACTCGTTTCAATGGCGATACACACCGCACAGCAGGTTAAAGCGAGCGGCGGTGGCTTAAAAAAATGGCTGTCGTTTGCGTATATCGTGGCTTTTTCAATGGCGATCCCCGTGGTGTATCATTCGGCGATCGAGCTTTCATGGCTGTTTATCCCTCTTGAATGCGTTGTTTCCGCGGGAATGGTCGTTTTGTTTACAATTATGCTCAAGGGATTTTACGAGGGCGGCGGCGAATACGGATTTTCGGTCGTGCCGTTTATTGTAATGGTAATAGGAGACGCGGCGGTAATTTACCTGAGATGGAACGAGGAAATAAACTTTTTCGTGCTGATCTTCGCAAGCCTCGCGGCTGTGCTGTGGATAGCCGGACGTTTGTTTAAAGCGAAAACAGATAAATAATTTTATTATTGACATATGATTTGTTTTGTGGTAGAATTAAATCATAGGTTGGGTAAAAATTCAGCTGTTTTAAGGAGGGCTCTAAGTTGAGAAGGTCGGTAAAGGTTTGTCGCAAATGCGGCGCGTCCATGCCGGACGACGCTGTTTATTGCATGAAGTGCGGAGAAAAGCTCGAAGAGGAAAGAAACTGCCCCAACTGCGGAAACAGCGTTCCCGAGGGAGCAAAGTTCTGCTTTATGTGCGGAAAAAAGCTGCCGCTGGTGCTTGAGGCTTCTCCCGCAAGCGATTTTGAGTACAGAAAGATAGACAGCGGAACCGTTACGATAAGAAAGTACAACGGAAGCTCGGACAACGTGGTCGTACCCGACCTCATTGAAAATGCGCCCGTTACAAAAATAGGCGTGGATACATTCAACGGATGCAGCAGGATAGTTACTATAAATCTTCCGCAGAGCGTCCTTGAGATCGGAAACTCGTTCTGCTCAGGCTGTATAAGCCTTACGAGCATCAACATTCCGAGCGGCGTAATGGAGCTTGGCGACTACGCGTTTTTCGAGTGTACAAGGCTTGCGAGTATAATCATTCCCGATACTGTTGCGAAGATCGGCAGCAAGGCGTTTTATAACTGCTCCAACCTTGCGAGCGTCGTTACTCCCGAGGGACTCACGGAGATCGGCTCGGACGCGTTTAACGGCTGTGAGAGAATGACGAGCCTCAGAATTCCCGCAAGCGTTTCAAAAATAGGCATAAGGGCTTTCAGCGGCTGTGTAAGGCTTGAAAGCGCAGTCATCCCGAACGGCGTAACAGAGCTTGGCGTCGGCGCTTTCGCGGATTGCAGGGCGCTCAGGAACGTGGTGCTTCCCGACAGTCTTACAAGCATTTTCGGCGGCGACTTATCACAGAGCGCGACGTTCAGGGGCTGTGAAAACATCTCGGTCGCGTACAAGGGCAACATTTACGACTATGAGCATATCCACGACCTTTACAACGCGGTCAATTCTTCAGAAGGCTGAGATGAAACATAAATACTTCCCGAAAAAGAATATACGTTAATAAATCCCCGAAGCAGTTTGATATGACTGCTTCGGGGATTAGTTTATCATTCGGTTACTCGCATAAATCAGAATTTACAGCAGTTTCTCCGTCAGAAGAAATTCACCTTTTCGCAATAGGTTACCCACTGTTCACTTCGTTAGTAATAATAATCTTTAATCCTTGTTTTGACATTACTTTATTCATTTGGTCAATTAAATCCATATAATCAAATGCGGGAGTAAAATTAGTCACTGTACGAATCTCATAAGAATAAGATTCGGGCTCGGCACAATCCGGAAAGCATAGCTTTATTCCATTATTCTGAATATGCCCGATATAATTCTCAACCTTATTTTTTAGGTACACTAAATGCTCCAAATTTTTGTCTTTGCATTTTTTATTATAGGTAAGAACACCAAGTCCGTGAGGAGGTTCAACAGTCCAGTAATCCTCCGAGTCAAAAATTAACATAAGCATCAATTTATTTTCTTCATCAAGAATAACATGATCTATCACATCTAAATCAATGATCATAAATGCCTCCCTTTAATCACCCGAGATTATGAGCTTTCTGTAGGAGATTGAACCGCAAATTTTATTAGTAAAATTATACATCAGAAAAAACGTGTTGTCAATAGAAATTCCAAAGCACGGAGTATTTTTCTCGTATGTAGTTACCCTTTCGTCAAATTGCCCATAATTTTCAACTAAATTTTGTTTGAAATATTTCCCTCGGGAAACGTTTACGGGGCTTGTATTTATTTGGATAAAGGAGTATAATTTAAGGTAGGGTATTGCTTTTATCAAGTGGTACAAAAAACGACGAAAGGGATTAAAGCTTATGAAATTCGGTCATTTCGATGATTCCGCAAGGGAATATGTAATCACCTCTCCGCGCACTCCTTATCCGTGGATAAACTATCTTGGAACTCAAGGGTTTTTCTCGCTGATATCGAATACTGCGGGAGGTTATACTTTTTACAAGGACGCGAGACTGCGCCGCATCACCCGCTATCGCTATAACAACGTTCCCGTGGATATGGGCGGACGTTATTTCTACATCAAGGACGGCGATACCGTGTGGAA
>JAFLUG010000087.1 GCA_022508885.1 Oscillospiraceae bacterium
CGATACTTACCAAAAGGAGAGTGTTATTTGTGAGTATTGAGTGTATTCAGAACGCAAAGCTGGAAGAAACGGGCTTTAGCTACACAATGTCTTTGATACAGGGAAAATACAAGATGTTTATCTTGTATACATTGATGGAGTTCGGGGTAGTCCGTTTTAATGAAATGAAAAAATACATATACGGCATTTCCTACAAAACCCTCAGCTCGACGCTGAAAGAATTGGAAGCCGACGGTTTAGTCAACCGCAAAGAATATCCGCAGATACCGCCAAAGGTAGAATACAGCCTAACCGAACGCGGCAAGTCCCTGATACCGATTCTTGATCAGATGTGCGAGTGGGGAGATAGGCACAGGCGGTCTTAAATCTTTAGATAACACACCCCGTTGTTCGAATGGGCGTGCTGTCTGATATAATAGAAGAGGTAATCAATTTGTTTCTATAGAACATAATTGTTTGTGAGGTACTCATATGACAGTGCGAAGCTATGAGGATAAAGATTTAAGCCAGATGATTAAGATCTGGAATGAAGTTGTGGAGGACGGGAACGCGTTTCCGCAGGAGGAGTTGCTGAACGAAGTGACAGGAGCTGAATTTTTCGCTTCACAGACCTACTGCGGTGTTGTCGAAGATGAGAACAGCCATATCTGCGGACTGTATATCCTGCACCCAAATAATGTGGGACGCTGCGGGCATATCTGCAACGCGAGCTACGCGGTAAGCACCCAAAACCGAGGAAAACACATCGGCGAAAAGCTCGTTCTTGACTGCATACATCAGGCGAAAGAACACGGCTTCGGAATACTTCAATTCAACGCGGTAGTCGAAAGTAATACTCACGCGCGGCATTTGTACGAACGGCTTGGTTTTGTTGAGTTAGGCACGATCCCGCGCGGTTTCAGAATGAAGGACGGACATTACGAAAACATCTGCCCGTACTATTATGAACTATGATTTAAAGTCGCCGCTTGTTCTCTTCAACTCCGGCAGAACTTAAAGAGCGTTATATTTCAACGCTTTGCGCTATATTGAAGAACGAATCAGGAAAGTAAACAATAATCTGTTTTTACAAAACCATGGGTACCTCGTAAATCGCGAGGTACCCATTATATGTGCCACAATTAAGTCAGTGAATATTGTCTTGTTCTTTTACGACTGCAATACCAAAAAGGCGAATTTGTGATATAAAAAGCGCCTTGATTGTGATTGCTCAAGGCGCTAAACTATTAAATGTTAAATTCATTCATGCTTGGCTTGTCGGCTTTCAAGAATCCGTTGCCTCTCCTCACGGGCTATTGCCTCAAGCCTTGCTATTTCGGTTTTTCTTTCTTCGGATGTCATTTTTAAAATTTCCTCGGGTACAACAACATTATCGTCAATAAAAAGCTCCTTTTCAGCCATTTCACGTCACCTCCCTAAAATGTATCAAAAAACTCTTTTTCAGTTCTTCCAGAGTTTTCATTTGAGCGTCAAATTCGGAAAAGCCCTGTTTAATATATTCACCAAGATACAAATCATATAACTTTTCACTTATGATTTGGCTTGAAGAATACTCAAAGACCATACCATTATGACAAGCAATATAGCCCATTTTATATCCATTATTACAGCATGAATTAAAATCGTCGATGCTCGGCGGCATACTACTTGGGTGAGTATGTAACGTTATAATATCAGTCCTTTTGCTTATAACACTTTTAATTTTATCCGAATAAACGATAGCCCTTTTTTCTGTACTATCAATAACAGATAAAACGGTTTCTCCTGTTTCTTCATCAAACCAGTACATATCTTCAAGTTCCGTACCGCTGCGATGTTTTAACGCTGTTTTAGCAGAATCGTAAAGAGCCTTATTGACATCGTGATTATCCGTTGCGTTATCAAATTTTTTCCGGTACTCTCCGCTGTCAATATATGTTTTGTTGACGAGTGTGTCTTTATTCCTGCCATATCTCTGAAATTCAAGAGCCATGCTGTCACTTCCTGTTTCTATTATACCACCTTTTTCTCCGCCTGTCAACCCCAAACCGTACTTTTCAAGCGCCGCTATGACTTATTCTATTCAAGAATTATTACACGCACTAATCTCTCATAACTTCGTTAAGATGATGGGATAAACCGTCCCGTCATAGATGAAACCATGCCTCAGCATAAGGATTTGTTCTTCAAAAACTGAATCGCAGTAAACAAAGAAATACACTTAAAGAAGCTGGAGTACCGAAACGGTACCCCAGCTTTTTCATCTGCGAATATCGGAATAATATTGCTCAAACGAAACTTCCCCTGCCAACGCTTTGTCACGCAATTCGGAAGCAAACCGCGACCATTCTTCAAACTGCGCGACCGTCATTTTCTTTTTCAGATACCGCGCGTAGTGCGCTTTGTAGGCGCGGTTGTAGGTCTGCCAGACGGGATCGTTTTTGCATTTGTCGCCGTAACGCCGCCGCGCGCCTACATCGCGGCAGGTCTTATCCGGCTCGTCGGACAGCGGGCTGTCGCAGTAGGCAAAGTACCGCCCGCCGTTTATCAGAAAGAACTTTCCGCAGTTCTTGCACTGGTTAGGGAGAAAATTGTGCTTCAATCCGTTGAAGAAATCGTAATACAAAAACGAGCCGATGTCGGTAAATCTAATCTCCTCGCAGAGCATCAGCTCGCGTTTTCCCTTCAGAGATTTATAACCGAACGAATCCATCCTGCACCGTATTTCCCCGAAATTTATCGCCTTAGATTTGTTGAATTCTCTGAAATATTCAGCAACATCATTGAGAGCCGGAAAAGTTTCCTTACGGTGAAGATACTCGGTAATGAAAGGCTTAAAAATCTGCTGAACCTGTAAAATCGCGGTCAGAAAACCGATGTACATATCCAGGAAAGCGGAGATAGAACTGTTCAGTTCGCGGAGGGAATCCTCCATATAGTCCTCCAGATCATCAAGCGTGACAAGATCAAATGTGTGAAGACGAAGAAAATAATTACCGTTTTCATCTCTCTCGCCCCCGCCGTATTCACTCACATAATCCTCGTCAATGCGGTCGGACGAGCTCAATCCGTTCTCGAAAAAATAGTCATGACTGTTCAGAAAATCGTCCAGCCCTATTATCGGATAGCGCAGGATCTTATTGTACGGCGGAAGTTTTCGGAGCATTTTATTGACCTTGTCAAGCAGCGACATCGCGTCGTGAACATTATCGTTGAAGTCGTGAAAATAATCGTAATCCATTTCCGGAAAAATGTTTAGGCGAATCTTAAATTGTCGAATTTCGTAGATGAAATCTTTCAGATCTATGTTTTTCGGGGGCGTGTAATTTAAAAAAGCCGTTAAAATTTCGTTGGAATTGTACCTGTATTTTTCGTTAATGTAGACCTCGCTATTGTAAAAATACGCTTTAAAATCAAACATTTCAGACCTCCGAAAAATTTTTATCGGTAGATAACGCGAATCGAAAAATAGAGAATATATTTTAATTATACAACATCTATTGAAAAAATTCAAGGGGTATGCTAAAATAAAATAGACAATCAGAGGTCAGCAGAAAACATCTATTGACCTCAAAAAAATTTTAACGGAGGTAAAAAATGAAGGAATCGTTCTATACGAATTATGACGAGCTTCCGCTGTTTCTGAACGCGGAAATACTTGCAAAACTATTGGGGATTTCTATTTCAAGCAGCTACGAGTTGATGCACGAAAAGAGCTTTCCCGCTGTCAGGATCGGCTCGAGGTTGGTTGTGCCGAAGGAGAAATTACAGCGCTGGGTCGACGAAAACGCGGGAAAGTGAGGAAAAATGTACACGAAATATCCAAAACGAAACGCAATCAAAGACTACTTTCCCTTGCCGAATGAGATATTCTCCCTCAACCTTTCATACGGAGAGATCGCGGTTTACGCGTATCTGCTCCGCTGTGAAGACAGGAAAACATACCAGTGCCACCCGAGCTATAAGACGATCGGCAAGGCACTCAAAATGTCGCGGAATACGGTTAGCAAATATGTAAGACAGTTGGTCGAGAAAGAGCTTATTTCCACCGCACCCACCGATGTTTTCACCTCGCGCGGAGAAAAACGCAACGGGAATCTGCTCTACACAATACTTCCGATCGAGCAGGCAAAGAAGTATTTTTACGATTGGCAGACGGAGCGCAATCGACAGATAATTGCGGAGGAAAAGCAGAGAAAGCGGCTTGAAAAGCTGACGGGACAAGCATTATGAGGGCTAATTCCGCGGTTATTATTTCAAGCAGGACAAAGCGAGGGGTCCCCTCGCGGATAACATCGGACGGCAGAGCCGACCGTTTGGAGCATTTTGAAGAAAAGATAATGTGTAAAAACGGCGGTCTCTCGGAAAGGAGCAGAATGAAGAAAACGGCAATTCGGTTTGAACCGGAAATGAAAGAAGAAATACAAAGCATGATGACGGAGGCAAACGCGACCTCTATGGCAGATTTCGTCCGACAAGCAAGCGAATTCTATATCGCCTACCTGCGTCAAAAGAAAAGCATAAATTTTATCGCTCCCTTGTTGGCGCAGACTATCAAAAACGAAATTGAAAGCGTGGAGAAAAATATTTCATCAATGCTGTTCAAGTTGGCAGTTGAACAGGCGATTGGCACGAATATAATTTCGTATCTCAATCGGATTGACCGAGAAACTCTTTCATCACTGCGCGAGATGTGTTCAGCCGAGGTTGCGGAGAACAACGGGATAATCACCTTTGAAGAAGCGATGGAGTTTCAAAGCTCGGAGGACTGAGATGCCGAAAATCATTGTTACAAGCAGGTACATCAAAAACTCCACGAAACGAAACGCGTCAAAACTCCTTCGGTATATGGGAACACGCGAGGGCGTAGAAAAGCTTCCGAACGGCTACGACAGCAAGCCTGCTACACAAAAACAGAAAGATTTGGTTTGCGAATTACTGAAAGCCTATCCTCCGGCTTTGCGTTATCCCGAATTCAAAAAATACTCCGACGAGTTTTCAAAGGGCGCGGCGACGGAATTCATAAACGCTTTCATAGAGCGCAACCCGGATAAGATACAAGATGTAAGGAAATTGATTTCGTATATGGCTGAGCGTCCCGGTGTTCAGAAAACAGGCGCGCACGGTTTGTTCTCGCAGACCGATGACAAGATTGATCTGGACAATGTTTGCGACGAGGTAGCTAATCACGAAGGCGTTATCTGGACACATGTCGTAAGTCTTACACGCGAGGACGCGGAACGGCTTGGTTACAACAACGCGGAAAAATGGAAACAGCTTGTTCAGAGGAATGTTTTTCAGATTGCAGAAGCGCACAAGATTCCTGTTTCGGAAATGAAATGGTACGCGGCGTTTCACAATACCACACATCACCCGCACATTCATCTTGTGGTATACTCGGAAAATATAAAGCACGGATATCTGACCAAGAACGGCATTGACAAACTACACAGCATTTTTGCGAACGATATTTTCCGCAATGAGATGTATCATCTTTTTACTCTGCAAACGCAAATGCGTAATGAGGTAAAGGTGGCGGCAAATAGGAGAATTGAAGAACTGGTGAGGCGAACTACTGAAAACACACAATGCAGTGAAAATTTCCGACGCTTAATATCTCTGCTCTCCAAACAACTGAAAAGCCACAAAGGGAAAATGTTGTACGGATATATGCGAAAGGATATTAAAGCTACTGTTAATTCTATTGTGTCAGAGCTTGCGAAAGATAAAAGGATAGCGGATTTTTATGCTGAGTGGAATAATCTGAATCGGCAGAAATTATCTGTATATCATGACAAGCCGACCCCAGACATCCCGTTGGAAGATAACAAAGAATTCCGCAGTATAAAAAACGCGATAATAAAAGCTGTTCTGGAATTGGAAGAGAATGATGTGCTTTTCAATTCCAAGATCACAGATGTGGTAAACTTATGGATACGGTTGCTCGGCGGGATGATAAACAACTCCTGTCAGAAGAAACAGTCAACGCTTAACAATCAAGTGGACTCTAAACTTAGAGCGAAAATAGAGCAGAAAAAGCGCGCTCTTGGAATTAAATCCGACCGAACAGCCGAACAAAATTTTGGGCAAACTTTTGTCTGATTTCCGCTGGACTTTTACGAAGGTGTGTGGTATACTGTTGGGTTGAAAAGGAGGTGCTATTATGGCAAAACGCAGACCGTCGGGCGACGGAATGGTGCGCAAGCGCGCTGACGGACGGTGGGAAGGTAGAATAGTTGTGGGTCACAAGAATGACGGAAAACCCATATACCGTTATGTTCTCGCGCGAACGCAGAAAGAACTCATGCAGAAGCTCCACGACAAAATTGAAATGTACCGTGACGCGAACCTCAGCGAGGACTGCAATATGACGCTCGGCGAATGGCTCAACAGGTGGATAAGCGAGTTTATGATATTCACGCTCCGCGAAAGCACATTGAGAAGTTACAAGGCAATGATAAAAAATTATATAAAGCCGTATCTCGGAAACCGTCCGCTGTCCGCGCTTACAACACAGGAGATTCAGAAATTCTACAACACAATTAAAAAGCAAGGCAGAGTGCGGCCGGATAAAATCCACGGCACCGAGCTTGCGGACAGCAATGTCCGCGGGATACACATGATGCTTCACGAGGCGCTTGAAATGGCAGTCAAACAGCGGCTTATCATCAACAATCCGACTAAGGGAACCGCGGTTCCGAAAAACAATTATCCTCCCAAGCAGATTCTCAATGACGAGCAGCTTGACAGGTTTATGGAAATAATAAGGCAAGATGAATTGTGGTACGATTTCTTCTACACCGAGATAACAACGGGACTTCGCAGGGGTGAGATCTGCGGATTGAAATGGGAAGACTTTGACGAGCAGACCGAAAGATTAAAAATCAGACGGAGCGTCTGCAATGAGCTAACGGTAGGCGAAACCAAAACCGAAACAGGAACGCGCGAGATACTCTTACCGCCGAGTACCGCAGAACTACTTCGAAAAAGAAAGGAAAACGCGGTCGGCGAGTGGATATTCCCGAATTTCACCAAGCCCGAAAAACCGATCCACCCTTCAAGAGCATACAATCACCTTAAAACATTATTGAAACACGCGGGGCTTCCGCTGATACGCTTTCACGACCTCCGTCACACATTCGCGACGCACGCTATCGCGGGCGGAGTGGATGCGAAAACACTGTCGGGAATTTTAGGACACACAAACGCCAGCTTCACGCTTGACACTTACACTCATGTTACAACTGACATGCAGAAAAACGCGGCGAAGATAGTAGGGAATTTTATGGACGAGATAATCGGAGGATTGTAAATGCCAAAACGCAGAAAGCACGGAGAGGGAATGCTAAGGCTCAGGAGCGACGGACGGTGGGAAGGTCGCATCGTCATCGACCATGATGAAAAGGGAAAGCCGATAACCAAAAATGTTACCGCGAAAACAAGAACCGAGTGCGCCGCCAAGCTTGAATTACTCAAAGAGAAATACGGGAAACCGACCGATAAAATTAAATCCGACATGCCGTTCGGTGAGTGGATAGATTTCTGGTACAGAACATATTGTAAGCATACGATCCGCCTCACAACTCAATTGGAATATGAGAGCAGGATCTACAAACATATTATTCCCGAGATCGGAAATATTCATCTGAATAAATTAACGCAGACCGATCTCCAGCAATTCTACGCGCGGACGAAAATCAGCGGAAGATGTATCCGCGTTGAAACATACGGCACAGGACTTTCCGACCGAGTAATAAGAGCGATACACGCGAACTGCCGTTCCGCACTTGAAAAGGCTGTAAACGAGGGATTGATAAGAATAAATCCCGCAGTAGGATGTAAACTGCCACCGAAAAAATCCCGGGAGATGAAGGTGCTGACACAGGGAGAGATAATAAGATTTTTGAACAGAGCAAAAGAGGAAGGATATTTTGAATTGTTTCTTCTCGAACTCGGCACCGGATTGCGGCGCGGGGAGATTCTCGCATTAAAGTGGAGTGACCTGAATTTCACAACCCGAGAACTTCGAATCGAACGGCAAGTCAATGTACTAAACAGGGAACAGATAATTTCCGAGCCTAAAACCAAAGCTTCGGTGCGGACAATAATTCTGCCGGAATCGCTGCTCAGAATTATTTCGGAATACAGCAAAGGCATTGACTCAGAGTGGATATTCCCTTCACCGATTGACAATACAAAAACGCGCAATCCCTCGGCTGTTCGAAAGCGGCTTCAATTGATCTTAAAACGGGCGGGGTGTCCCAAAGTACGATTTCACGATCTCAGGCACACATTCGCGACCATGGCACTTGAAAAAGGCATGGACGTGAAGACTCTCTCAGCAACGATAGGCCATGTTTCCTCGGCAACCACGATAGACATATACAGCCACATCACAGACAATATGCAGCGGCAGGCGGCGGTGAATATTGACCGCAAAATTGGCGGCACAGACGCCGAAATGCCGAGGTTTGAGGAGCCGATAAGGAAGGATGATGACCCTGTGCCGTTAGAGCCGTACAAGCCGAAAATACGCAAATCCGGGACAGGCTGTGTGACGATGATAAACGAACACTTGTTCGAGGGCAGATACAGCCCGAGAAACGCCTACGGAAAGCGGGAAGCTCACAATATCTACGCAAAGACTCGGGAGGAATGCGAGGAAAAGCTTGCGGAGATGATAGCGCAGGTGAAGGCGGAAATTAAAGCGGAGAAAGAGCGATTGAAAATGGAGGGCAAATCATTAACCGAGGGGCTCCAAATGGGTGGAATGTAATCAAAGGTCGGAAATCCCTACCTTTAAAAATGAGGAACAAATCAATTGTCTTTGAAACT
This sequence comes from Oscillospiraceae bacterium, assembly GCA_022508885.1. Classification (GTDB taxonomy): domain Bacteria; phylum Bacillota; class Clostridia; order Oscillospirales; family Ruminococcaceae; genus CAG-115. The sequence goes on from JAFLUG010000087.1 coordinate 8,815, forward strand.
GAATAACGAATCGTTATTCAGTAGTCAGATTCTTGATTGACTTTTTAAAGAATATTTGATATAATTATCTCAGCAATA
>JAFLUG010000088.1 GCA_022508885.1 Oscillospiraceae bacterium
TTGCAGTTGAACGGAAGATGTATCTTCTCAATGTACATCGGCATAAACTCGTAGAACCATTCCTTATACATATTAAAGATAGCGTCGCGGAATTCGATGAATTTTATCGTCGGGTGCTTTTCAAGCAGCAGCTCCAGAAGCTCTATCGCCTTTTTCGGGCTTCTGAAGCGGCAGTATTTAAGCTTGTTGGGGTAGATATTGCGAAACTGTGAGTTTCCGCAGTAGGTGCAGGCAAACAGACAGCCGCGTGAGAGCATCACCATCGCGGTAAAGTTTTTCGAGCGGTCGAGGTTTTCATAGTCGAAAAGGTCGAAATCGGGGAAGGGAAGCTCGTCGAGGTCCTCAATGAGCGGACGCACGGGATTTTTTACTATCTCGCCGTTTTCAAGCCTGAAATATATGCTTTGAATGTCGGTCCTTGAAACTCCGTCGCGAAGGCTGTCCATATATTCAAGCCACGGATATTCTCCCTCTCCGACGATAACAATATCAACGCCGCGTATTTTTATGCACTCATCCGGCACGAGAATAGCGTGATATCCTCCGACTCCCACCGGGATATCCGGAAGCTCGTCGTCAAGCCACCCGCACATTTCCGTTACAAACGGAACGGCGGTGGTCCTCAGCGTAAAGCCGATAACATCAGGCGTAAATTCCTTTACCTTTGAGATAAACTCGTCCTTTTCCGGCATATAAAGCAGATGATAAAGCTGAACGTCATATCCGCCCTGCTTTAATACGGCTGAGATAGAAGCCAAGCCCTCGCTGTAGTTTCCGAGACGGTTTTTATTATATTTTCCCTCTTCAAGAAAGTCGGGGTAAATCAAGAGCAATCTTTTCGGTGACATGTTGACCTCCTGAGCCATAGATGTTTTTATAAATAATATCACTATATATTGTATCACAACCCAAGCGGTTATGTCAATAACTTTTTTAAATTTTCCTGTAAATTCATTGTAACGCTTGACACAACGTTAAAAAAATACTATAATTAAGCTATGAAAGAGGGAATGGCTATGGTTGAGTTTCTTGCGGAGAATTGGGGAAATCTGCTTGTGGGCGGATCGCTTTTGACGGCGGTAATATTCGTCGTAATAAAACTGATAAAAGAAGGCGGCCGGGGAAAAAGCTCATGCTGCTCGGACTGCTCAAAGTGCAAAGGCTGTATGTCCCAAAATGAAAAAAACCGAAAATAACATGAAAAACGCCGCGCCGGCTTAGTCTTGCGCGGTGTTTTTTACTACTTGACATTTTTTTCTTTTTATGTTATAATAAGTCGTACTTCGTTGCTTTAAAGCTTGTGTGCTTTTATGTGCAAAAGCGCACAAACGGAAAGGAAAAATATATGACTTATGTAATTTTGGCGGTATATCTCGCCGTAATGGTCGGGATAGGCATCTACTGCCGTAAAAGGGCGTCGTCGGTCGCGGAATTTGTCCTCGGCGGAAGAAACATCGGCGGCTGGTTTACGGCGTTTGCGTACGGGACATCGTATTTTTCGGCGGTGGTTTTCATAGGCTACGCCGGACAGTTCGGCTGGAGCTACGGCGTATCCGCCGCGTGGATAGGCATAGGAAACGCTGTCATCGGCTCTATGCTGCCTTGGATGATTATGGGCAGAAGGACGAGAGTTATGACCAAACAGCTCAACGCTTCTACAATGCCCGAGTTTTTCGAAAAGAGATACGGCTCAAAGGCGCTTAAGATAGTTTCGGCTGTTATTGTGTTCGTATTCCTTATCCCGTACACAGCGTCGGTATACAACGGACTTTCGAGACTGTTCAATATGGCGTTTGATATTCCTTATGAGGCTTGCCTTATAGGAATGGCGGTGCTTACGGCGCTTTATGTGATCTTAGGCGGCTATACGGCTACAGCTATAAACGACTTTGTTCAGGGAATAATCATGCTTATCGGAATTGTCGCGGTAGTAGTCTGCGTTGTAAATAAACAAGGCGGTCTTACAGAGGCTATAAGCGGTCTGGGACAGATATCGGGCGAGCAGGCTCCTCCGGCGAATACTCTCAATTCCTTGTTCGGACCTGACCCGATAAACCTTATCGGCGTTGTAATCCTCACTTCGCTCGGCACATGGGGACTTCCTCAGATGGTCCAGAAGTTCTACGCGATAAAGGACGACTCGGCCATCAAGCGAGGCACTATTATCTCAACGATATTCGCGCTTGTCGTGGCGGGCGGCTCGTATTTCATGGGCGGTTTCGGCAGACTTTACGGAACCGGAGAAAACGGAGAAGTGCTTATTGAAAGCGTAAACGGAAAGCTGGCGTTCGACTCTATCGTTCCGCGTATGCTCAAAGAGGCTCTTCCCGAGTTCCTGATAGGTGTTGTTGTCGTTCTGGTATTGTCCGCGTCAATGTCAACGCTCTCGTCGCTGGTGCTTACCTCAAGCTCCACGCTTACCATCGACCTCATAAAGCCGCTGGTGAAAAAGGAGCTCGGCGATAAAAAGCAGGTGCTTATCATGCGTATTCTCATCGCGGTGTTCCTGCTTATTTCCGTAATTATCGCGCTCAACCCCAACGCCTATATCACAACGCTTATGTCTATCTCGTGGGGCGCGCTCGCGGGAGCTTTCCTCGCGCCTTTCCTGTACGGCCTGTTCTCAAAAAAGATAACAAAGGCGGCTGTATGGGTAAGCTTTATTTCAGGAGTTCTTATCACGGTCGTGCATATGATTATCTTCAGCTTAGGATTTTTCCCCGAAGCGACAAAGGCTGCCGCGTCGCTGCCGCTTAATATGGCGTCGCCTATCAACGCGGGAGCTATCGCGATGATATGGGGATTGATAATCGTGCCGATTGTAAGCGCTGTTACCAAAAACAAAAATCTTGAAAAAGACGAAAAGCTTATCGAGGACTGCAAAAAGCAGTTGAGCTGAGTTTACAAGCGCTATTCCGCTTGAACGGAATGGCGCTTTTTTATGCAATTTGTCATAATTTCCAATAAAATACTTGACAAATCCGACAAATAGTGTTATAATCTATGATGTATGCAACAAAAGAAATTCGGGTGTAATCTCCCGAAACATATCAGGAGGAAATACATGAAAAAGAAACTTTTATGCGCGTTTGTGGCGCTGGCTATGGTAGTCGGTCTCGGCGCGTGCAGTAACAGTTCGTCTGACAGCAACTCGGACGGAAACACAAATAACAATAACAATAATGCCGGCGGCGATACCCTTAAGATTGGTGTTATCCAGTACGCTGCTCATCCCTCGCTCGACAACTGCTATGAGGGAATAAAGCAGGGACTTGAGGAAAGCTCGTACAGCGGAAAGTATACTATTGATTTCCAGAACGGACAGAACAGCAGTGAAAACTGCGACCAGTACGCTAAGAATATGGTGGCGCAGAATTATGATATAATTTTCGCAATTGCTACTCCCGCCGCTATCTCCGCGTATTCCGCGGCAAAGGACAGGGATATCCCCGTTATTTTCTGCGCTGTTTCCGACCCTGTTGAGGCGGGTCTCGCGAAAAGTCTTGACGCCGGTCTTGATACCTGCAACGGAACAGCGGATATCTTAAACCTTGCCGAACAGCTCAATATGATCATGGCGTTCCAGCCCGATGTTAAGAAGATTGGCGTCCTTTATACAACCACAGAGCCTAATTCTCTTTCACACCTCAAGCTTTTCAAGGAGCTTTGCTCGGCAAAGAGCGTAGAGGTCGTAGAGCAGGGTGTTTCGGGTTCTGCTGATATTCCCCAGGCGGCGGCAGACCTTGCCTCAAAGGTAGACTGCATCAACAACTTCACCGACAACAACGTTGTAAACAGCCTTTCCATCGTTCTTGAAAAGGCAAACGCCGCGGGTATCCCCGTTTACGGCTCCGAGGTAGAGCAGGTCAAAAACGGCTGTCTTGCTTCTATGTCGATAGACTATGTTTCTCTCGGAAAGAAAACAGCCGAAATGGGCGTAAAGGTCCTTGACGGCACAAAGTGCTCCGAGCTTGCCGTTGCACAGATTTCCGACGTTACTCCCGTGGTAAACACCGACGTTCTCGCTCAGTTTAACATCACGCTTCCCGACGCATACAAGGAAGCCGAGCAGGTAACCACAAACAGCTGAGAATAACTTAAAAAAGACATATCTCCGAAAGGGCGTGTATATATGGCCGTTTTTCTCAACATACTTATTGGTATTGCCGAAGAGGGTCTTATGTACGCCCTTTTGGCTTTGGGAATGTACATTTCATACAGTGTGCTTGATTTTCCCGATCTGTCCGTGGACGGAACTTTTCCTCTCGGCGCGGTGCTTACGGGCGTGCTGATAATAAACGGCGTAGACCCTTGGCTGTGCCTGCTTATTTCCTTTGCCGCGGGAATGCTCGCGGGAATGCTTACGGGAATAATGCACGTAAAGCTGAACATAATCCCGCTTTTGTGCGGAATTATCATGTACACCGCCATGCTCTCCGTAAACCTTGTACTTATCAAGACAGGAACAGGCGGCGCGGCGATCGCTTCGTTCTTTACCAAGGACACTATTTTCAACAGCTCGCTCGCGGCGCTTCTGCCGAAAAATATCGAGGGCTTCGCGCTGAGAACGGTTATCATCTCGCTGTTTATCGTGATAGTCTGCAAGATATTGCTTGATCTGTTTCTCAAGACCAAAAGCGGTCTGCTTCTCCGCGCGACCGGCGACAACGACCGCTATACGACAATGCTCGGAAAAAATCCCGGAACGGTAAAGATATTCGGTCTTATGCTCGGAAACGGCTTTGCCGCTATCGCAGGCTCGGTCATCGCCCAGAACAAGGGCAGCGCCGACCAGCAGATGGGCACGGGAATGGTAGTTCTGGGACTCGCCTCCGTAATTATCGGCATAAGCCTTTTCAAACGCGTCCGTTTTATGAAGGGCACGACGATGGTTATTCTGGGAAGCATCATTTACAAGGCTTCTTATCAGATAGTACTTACTCTCGGAATACCTACCGAGTGGAACAATTTCGTAAAGGCGGCTATCTTCCTTATCGCGCTTGTTCTGGGCGGAAAACAGGTCGGAGATCTGTTTAAAAAGCTGTTTAAAAAGAATAAAAGAAATAATGACAGGGAGGGTAAAAATGCTCTCACTGAATAATATCCAAAAAGTATTCAACGCAGGAACGGTGGACGAAAACCGCCTGTTCAATGATTTCAGCCTCAGCGTGGCCGACGGCGAGTTTGTGTCTGTTGTCGGCTCAAACGGAAGCGGCAAGACAACGCTTCTGAATATGATATGCGGAACGAGCCGTCCGGACAGCGGAAGCGTAGTGTTTAACGGAAGCGACATAACGGCAATTCCCGAATACAAACGCGCCCGCCGTATCGGCAGAGTTTTGCAGGACCCGAAAATGGGGACCTGCGCGAGCCTTACCATTCTCGAAAACCTTGCGCTTGCTGATAACAAGAACCGCCGCTACGGGCTTTCACGCGCGGTGAATAAGCGCCGCACCGAATACTATAAGTCATTGCTCGAAACCTGTAATATGGGTCTTGAAAACCGCCTCGGCGTGCTTGCGGGTTCGCTTTCGGGCGGACAAAGACAGGCTCTCGCGCTGATCATCGCGACAATGACGGATATCGACCTGCTTATTCTCGACGAGCACACCGCGGCTCTCGACCCCAAATCATCCGAAACGCTCATGGAGATAACCAGAAGAGTTGTCGAGGAAAAGAAGTACACAACGCTTATGGTAACGCATAATCTTCGTTTTGCGGTAAATTACGGCACGCGCCTTATCATGATGCACGAGGGCGAAGCCGTAATGGATATTTCGGGAGAGGCAAAGCAAAAGCTCGCAGTCGAGGATATACTCGGGAAATTCAATGAGATAAGTATTGAATGCGGTAATTAAAAAAAGCTTTAATAAAAATAACTGAGGGAAAACTTTCTGTAGAAAGTCAGCGTTTTGCGCGCGTTATTCGCCGTAGGCGAATAATGCGCGCATAATGCGCCCTCAGATTTTCTTTCAAAGACTTTTTGTACGCTCGGATAAATTTTTGTTTTAGGTGAACTATGGATAAATACGAGGTCTTGCGGAAATTCTTCGGCCACAGCGCTTTTCGAGAGGGGCAGGAGGAGATCGTCGATAATATACTCGGCGGCAGAGACTGCCTTTGCGTAATGCCCACGGGCGCGGGAAAATCACTGTGCTATCAGGTGCCCGCGCTTATGATGAGCGGAACGTCAATTGTGATCTCGCCGCTTATCTCGCTTATGCAGTGGCAGGTAGGCGATCTTATCGAAAACGGCATAAGCGCCGCGTACATAAACAGTTCGCTCGAAAGCTCCGAGTATTTCGATATCTGCCGCAGAGCTGCGGCGGGAGAGCTTAAGATGATCTATGTTGCTCCCGAAAGATTGGAAACGGAAAGCTTTTTCAGACTGTGCGAGAGCCTTGAGATACCGCTTGTGGCAGTGGACGAGGCGCACTGCGTTTCTCATTGGGGACAGGATTTCCGTCCGTCATACCTGAAAATCGCTTATTTTATCCGTTCGCTTAAAACTCGCCCGACCGTCGCGGCGTTTACCGCAACCGCCACCGACGCCGTAAAAAGCGATATAGAGCGGCTTTTGGAGCTTAAAAGTCCGTTTTCGATAACCACCGGCTTTGACCGGCCGAATCTGTTTTATGAGGTAAGAAGACCCGAATCAAAGGACGCGGAGCTTCTCTCTATTATAAAGAGCGTTTCGGGTGCGATAGTCTATTGCTCAACAAGGAAGAATGCCGAATATGTTGGAGAAATGCTCAGCAGAAACGGTATAAAAACCGCTGTCTACCACGCGGGCTTTTCCGCGGATAAGCGAAAAGCCGTCCAGGAGGATTTTCTCCATGACAGAGCAGACGTTATCGTTGCTACAAACGCCTTTGGAATGGGCATTGACAAAAGCAATGTGCCGCTTGTCGTTCATTACAATGTCCCAAAGGATCTGGAGAGCTATTATCAGGAGGCTGGCAGAGCGGGACGCGACGGCTCTCCCGCGCGCTGTATCATACTGTATAGCAAAAGCGATATTTCCTTGGCGAAATTTATGATAGAGCACTCTCACGAGGAGCTTTCTCTAAAAGAACAGAGCGAGCTAAAAAAACGCGATCATATCCGCCTGAAAAGAATGATCTCTTACTGTGAAGCAAAAGATTGCCTGCGCGGGGAGATTTTGCGTTATTTCGGGGAGAAAGCCCCGCGCCGCTGCGGACATTGCGGAAATTGTCTGAGTGATTATGATGACGTAACGCTTGAGGCACAGAAGATATTGTCCTGCGTTTTTCGCCTTAAACAGCGCAACAGCTCCGAAAGTATTTCCGTGATTTGCTCTGTTCTTATGGGAAGCCGCGACCGGGCGATAATCGAAAAGGGATACGACACGCTTTCGACCTACGGAATAATGAAGGAAAGCGAACGGGTATTCCAAATCGCCGAACATCTTGTAAACGAGGGATATATCGAGCTTTGCGGAAAGGACAAGCTCTGCGCTCTCACTTCTCAGGCCGACGAGCTTATAAAAAGCAAAGGCACGGTTATGATGCGTTTTGAGAAGGGCAGTAAGAAAACCGCTGACAGCAAAAAACAGTTCCCTACGGAAAACAAAGAGCTTTTTGAGATGCTTCGTGAGCTTCGCAGGAAAACTGCCGAAACGCTCGGAGTTCCGCCGTACGTTGTTTTTTCGGACGCGTCGCTGAGGGATATGTGCTCGATACTTCCGAAGAATCACGATGAGTTTTTGCAGGTCTCGGGAGTTGGCATACGCAAAGCCGAGCGATATGGAAAGAAATTCCTTGCGGTAATAAACGAGTATTCCAAAAAGATAGGGTCACATTTCTAAACAGTTTTGCGCTTTTTTGTGTATTATGACGAAAATTGACTAAAGTCCTTGACGAATACTACAAATTGTGATAAAATGTAACGTGTATTGGTTTTATTGCAGTTTAAAGGGACGGTGTTTTTTATGCCATATGGCAAGGCTCATAGCGGTGTGGATAAAAGAGTTATTCGCACAAAAAGAGCAATAAGAACGGCGCTGTTTGAGATTACTGAAACAAAAGATATTTCAAGCGTTACTGTAAGCGAGCTTGCTCGAAAGGCGGGCGTGAACAGAAGGACCTTTTATACTCATTACGCGGGAATAACCGATATCGTAGATGAAATAGAAGGAGAGCTTGTAGAAGCGATAAGGGATATTGCGATTAATTTTCATGACAACAACTTTCACGAGTGCGTATACAATGTTTTTCTCAAGCTCAACGACATAGTTTCCGATGATTTTGACTATTGTTTCCGTCGTCTTAAGCTGGATCTTCAGGGAGCGTTTGTAGATCGTATCCATGAGATAATGGACGAGTTTGCGCATAAGATAGTGAAAAGCGTAGATAACATTTCGTTTGAAAAGGCAAGGTTTGCCGCGACATTTGCGGTGGGCGGATTTATAACCTCATTTTTTGAATGGAAAGCTAATAACGGCGAAACGCTTGAAAATGCCGCGGAGATAGTCAGCAAAGCTGCGGAGGAGTGCATTAAGGGAATTATCACAGACGCTGCCGTTTAGTTTGAAGGAGGAAGTTTATGGACATTAATGAGCTTAATGCTGTTATGGAGGTATCTCCCGCGACCGGTTTTGACGGAATAGGGGTATTGATCGCGGTTGCGGCGATCGCGCTGGCAGTCGTGTTGGTGCTGGTGTTTACGAAAAAGAAAAAGTAATGATTGTAAATAAAACAAAAGCTCTCCGATATAGGAGAGCTTTTAATTTTATTCATAAAAAACACTTATGCTTTTTCTTATTTGAGGGAAAACCTTTCTGTAGAAAGGTTTTCCCCCAAACCCCTTTTCCAAAGACTTTT
>JAFLUG010000089.1 GCA_022508885.1 Oscillospiraceae bacterium
GGCGGGGCAAAGAACTCCGAGCGCGGTCGTGGACGCGTGGATGAACAGCGCGGGTCACCGCAATAATATCCTGAATCCCGACCTTGAATATCTCGGCGTGGGATATTACAGCGTAAGCGCGGGATACGGCAGTTATTGGGCGCAGCTTTTCTATACGCCGCTGTAAGAGACAAATAATAAACGCAATATTTTGGGTTTCCAAAGGGGCAATGCCCCTTTGGCAGGGGTGTGGGGGCGGCGCCCCACAAAAAATTGGCATTATATACAGTCTTACCCGAGATGAGATCATCTCGGGTTTTATTTGTTACTGTTTAGGATTTCCGTCCTTGTCAAAATGCTTTTTCAGCATTCCCTCAGTCGCGAACATATCAACAAAAACTACAGCGACCTGAGCCATCGTAACTATCATACAAACCACGCCGCCTTTGCTCTCAAAGCTTTCAATTACAAACACCGGAACATACGCCGCGATCGACAGCACAAGCGCGGCTAAATTAGTGAAAACACCGATTTTGCCGAAGTAGTACTGTGCGGCCGTCCATGCGGCAGGGGACTTCTCGGCATATGAGGAGTGATATCCCATGCCCTTGTATTCCGCAGGGAATTTCCATATTACCAGCGCGGTTATAATCATGGTTATCGGACAAAGGGTGGAAACTACCATCATAATTACGTTATCACCCATCTTTACCGCCCTTCTTTCTGTGCTTGACGCATTCCGTAAGGAGGTATTCTATCTGTCCGTTTATCGAGCGGAAATCGTCCTCCGCCCACCGCGCAAGCTCGTCGTAGAGCGTTTTCGAGAGCCTGAGCGGGACCTGCTTTTTCGCGTCCTTTTTATCTTGCTTTTCGTCGCTCACGCGGTGTTCACCCCCTGTTTATTCTGCCTTATCCGGTAATTTCTTCGCCATTATTACCGTAATAACAACAACTATCGCCGTACCGACCGCCATGTAGATATACATGGGCAAGAGCTCCATTACACCCTTCTGATACAGCGCCGCGCACACGTCGACCACCGCGTGCGCAAGAACTGCTGCCGGGAAGAGCCACAGCTTGCCCTTTACGGAAACCGCCTTGTACACCCACACCGAGAAGCAAACGTGAACGGTCATTGCGATAAGGCGCTCGAAAATACTTAATCCTATGTTAACAAACCCGAAGCCCGAGATAGCATTAAGCTGCGCCGTCGCGATTTCAGCAACTGACGGGTCTTCGCCGCCCGTAAGCCGCAGAACCTCGTCGATTCCCATTGAGTTTACCATAACCGCCATCGCGAGATATGAGAACATCGTCGTTCCGACAAGTATCATCGCTTCAAAACCGCCGTGCCCCAGACCCATCATTATGGAGTTTTTGGTGGTGTAATGCTTTTTCATCAACAGTTTATAGGCGACAAAACGTCCCGTTTCCTCGAAAATTCCCGCCGCGAGCGAGCCGTATATAACGTAGCCTGCTACGCTGTCGCCGATAACGGGAAGCATAACCGCGTGCAAAAGCTGCTCTAAGATCAGCGCGAACACGAAGAACGTTCCCGCGCCGATAAACACAGCAGGCAGCCATGTTTCCTTATTCTTTACCTTGTAAATTATTATCGCGGCGGCAGGTATCGCAATCGCAAGCAGTCCGCCGATTCCCAGAGCAATAATGGTTTCAGTAGAAAATGTCATAAAATCATCTCCAATTCAATGTAGTCTGATCCGATTTATCGGGGAATTTTTTCGTTAATATAACCGTAATGATAACAACAGGCACTAAGAGAACCGACATTGCAATGTACATCGGAACGCCCCCGATAACGCTCTGATTATACATCGCGTAAATCATTGAAAATGCCGTGCCGAATAATACTGAGACAAATAAGAGCCAAAGCTTTCCCTTGACGGAAATCGCCTTGTATACACACACCGACATACACACATAAAGCGTCATTGACAACAGAAACCCGATAATCGCCATTATAATGTTTGCAAAGCCGAAGTTCCTGATAGCTTCTATCCGCGTCATAATGGTCTCCATGCGCTCGGGGCTGTATCCCGCGCTGTTTTCAAGATATGCGTCAACTCCCACGGCGTTTATGGAAAATACAACAATCAGGTTAGAAAACGCATCAAGCGACGACGACATTCTCAGAAGTCCAACGAAGCCCAGACCCGCCATAACCGCGTTTTTGGTTGAATAATGCTTTTTCATAACGATTTTGTACATAAAAAACAAGGCTATTCCATTAAAAATTCCGTTTAAAAGAGCGTATAGCACGATATACGGAACAACGGCATCTTTGAAAAAGAAAACCATAAGTGCTGTCGGAATTGCTCCCACGCTCCCTACAACCGCAACCGCTCCCGCTCCGATAAACGCCGACGGCAGCCACACGTCCTTGTTTTTAAGCTTATAAACTATGATCGCGGCAATGGGGATTATAAGTGCCAACAGTCCGCAGACAATGATCGCGGCAATATTTTCGGTAGAAAATGTCATAGAATCACTGCTTTCTCTTTTTCTGAGGGAAAACTTTCTGAAGAAAGATTAGCGTTTTTCGCCGAAGGCGAATAGTGCGCCCTCAGACTCCCCTTCAAAGACTTTTTGTACTGTACTGACTCAGTAAATACTGCCGCTGTTTACAATAGGCTGGGCGTCCTTGTTTCCGCAGAGTACGACAAGCAGATTGCTCACCATCTGCGCCTTTCTTTCCTCGTCAAGCTCGCAGACATTGCTTTCCGAAAGCTTTTGCAGCGCCATTTCAACCATTCCCACCGCTCCGTCGACTATCTTCTGCCTTGCCTCGATAATCGCCGTAGCCTGCTGACGCTGAAGCATCGCCGCGGCTATCTCCTGAGCGTAAGCAAGGTGGGTGATACGCGCCTCTATTATCTCAAGTCCTGCCACCTCAACGCGCTCCTGCAACAGCTCCTTCAGCTTTTCCGCAACCTCCGTCGACGAGCCGCGGAGCGTTTTCTCGTCCGAGTCGGTGCTGTCGTATGGGTAGAGCCTTGCTACGTCGCGAAGCGTTGAGTCCGCCTGAATTGACAGGAATGTGCGGAAATTCTCGACGTTGAAAACCGCCTTCGCCGTGTTTACAACGCGCCATGTCACCATAATTCCAACGATTATCGGGTTTCCCGAAAGGTCGTTTATCTTCTGGTTTCCGTTGTCGTGGGTCATGGTTTTAAGCGAGAGTTTTCGCGCCATCTGCTGAATCTGCGCGGGAGTAGCTCCAACTATGGGATTTATCTCGCTCACAACGCTGTTTTTTGGAGCAACCGCCGTTGAAAACGGATTGACGAAAAAGAAGCCCTCTTTTTTTAGAGTGCCTATGTACTTTCCGAACAGCGTAAGCACAAGCGCCTCGTTGGGGCGCATTACCTTAAGCCCCATAAACGGTATCCAGCCCAGACACAGCCAGATAAGTCCAACTGCCAGCATAACTCCGCCAAGTACGCTGCTGTCGTTAATGTCAAGTATAATCGCGCCGTAAACTACTACCCCGAGCGCCGCCAGATACAGAAGCAGCGTAAAAAACAGCATAGCCCAGCCGCTTACGGGCTTAAGCTCCTTTTCCTCGTAAACCATTGTTTTATTCTCCATAACAAGACCTTCTTTCATGTTAAAATGATATCAAAATGATATCTTGATAATATTATATCACTGGCTTTGGATTTTGTCAATATATTTTTAAAAAAATCCCAACGGCTCACAGATGTATATGATAGGGTTTTCCGCTTGACAAAAACCGCGAATGATGATATAATTACAATGGTATTGTTTAATGTTAATGGCCGGTAATTTTGAGTACAGAGGAGTGTTTTTATGGCTGAAAAAAATAAATCGACTCATAAGAAAAGATTTGATAAAAATATCGTTTCAACGGCGTTTGCAATGATAATCATCGTTTTATGTCTTATCGTCGCTTATCTTCAGATAGTTGATGTTCTGAGGAAAAGGTCGACCGGAAGAATGGAGGAAAATGTCACTACGGTCTCAAACGAGGTAGTGGAAAAGTTTAAACGCGACAGTGAAATACTTAACGCCACCGCAGAAATCCTTTCAAAGGCGGATACCTTTGATATCCGCTCGGCTCAGGCGATAATAGCGGCAAACTCGCCTCTTTTCGAATCCATGCGGATACAGATAATTATGCCTGATGAGACGCTTATTTTAGCCGACGGAGAAGTAACTAACACAAATCTGTACGACAACATATCCTATAAAGAATCGGCTCCTCTCGGAGAACATATTTCGGGACGCGTGATCAGTATCACAGGACAGCCTGTGCTTCGTCATTTTGTTCCCATTAAAAGAGACGGAACAACAGCCGCAATGCTCTACGGCATAACCCGTCTCGACACGCTCAGCGAAGGTCTTAACACCTACAACAACGCCTTTGACGGGGCGGCGGACGTTTACATAATCGACTCGAAAAACGGAGATTTTATCCTCGATACCTTCCATGGCGAGCTATTAAATCTGCATGATTATTCTTCGGGGGTTTATGAACACGAGGTACGCGGAGATAAAACGTGGGAAGATTGCGTTAATGATATTCTCGCGCTTGAAAAAGGCTCATGTGTTTTCCACAGCTCACAGTCCGACGGCTGGAAATATCTTTACTACGCTCCCGCGGGGATAAACGGCTGGTCGATAGCCGTTCAAGTTGCCGAGGACGTGGTGTTCGCGAATGTTATAGCTGTGCAGAAGATCTGGATCGTCGTCGGGATCATACTTATGATCGTCATTGTTTTATATTACCTGTGGGTAACGCAGAATTTCCGCGAGTACACAAAACAGGCAATCAAGCAGGCTGTTCTTACCGAAAAACTGCAAAAGGCCGAGGCGGCCGACAGGGCGAAAAGTATGTTTTTGTCCAATATGTCGCACGATCTCAGAACGCCCATGAACGCCATTATCGGCTATACGACGCTTGTACAGTCAAACCTTGACAAGCCCGAAAAGACCGAGGAATATCTCAAAAAGATACTTTCCTCCAGCAATCATATGCTTAGTCTTATAAACGACGTTCTTGACATGAGCAGGATCGAGTCTGGAAAACTGAATATCGAGGAGAAGGAATGCTCTATCTCGGACATTTTCCGCGATATGAGAAATATCATCCAGACTCAGATGAAGTCCAAACAGCTCAATTTCTTTATGGACACAATCGACGTCATCGACGAGGACATCTATTGCGATAAGCTGCATACAAACCAAGTCCTCTTAAATCTTTTGTCCAACGCGATAAAGTTTACTCCCTCGGGCGGCAGCGTGGGTCTTACCATCCGTCAGAAGCCCAATGCCGCGAAGGGCTTCGGAGCGTACGAAATTCGCGTCAAGGACAACGGAATGGGCATGAGCGAGGAGTTTACAAAGCACATTTTCGAGCCGTTTGAGCGCGAGCGAAACTCCACAATAAGCGGTATTCAGGGTACGGGTCTCGGCATGGCGATAACCAAAAACATTGTTGACGCTATGGGCGGTACCATTGAGGTCTTCTCCGAAAAAGGCAAGGGTACGGAGTTTGTGATAAACGTTGAATTCAGGCTTCAGTCCGAACCAAAAAAGGTCGAGTCTGTCCAAGTGCTTGAGGGGCTTAGGGCGCTTATCGCCGACGACAACTTCGCTACCTGCGACAGTGTTTCAAAAATGCTGCACCAGATAGGAATGCGCCCCGATTGGGTGCTTCACGGAAAAGAAGCGGTGCTCCACGCCAAACAAGCGTATGAACTTGGCGATGAGTACAAGGCGTATATAATCGACTGGCTGCTTCCGGACTTAAACGGATTAGAGGTAGTAAGACAGATACGCGCGGAGATCGGCGATTCCGCGCCGATAATTATAATTTCGGCATACGACTGGGCTGATATCGAGGAGGAAGCTCTCGCGGCGGGCGTTACAGCGTTTTGCAGCAAGCCGATATTCCTTTCGGAGCTTCGCGATGTTCTCGCGAAAGCGGCCGGAAGCGATATCTCCCGTAAGGACAAAGACTCTGCGCCCGATCTTTCGAGTATCGAAGGCACAAGGCTGCTTTTGGTTGAGGACAACGAGCTCAACCGTGAGATAGCGAACGAGCTGCTCTCCGAGCGCGGTTTTGTAATAGAACAGGCCGAAAACGGACAGATAGCCGTGGATATGGTAAAACAGTCCGAGGAAGGCTATTACAAGATAATCCTTATGGACGTGCAGATGCCGGTTATGGACGGCTATACCGCCACAAAGGAGATACGCGCGCTTGAAAACCCGGCGCTCGCTAATATCCCGATAGTAGCCATGACGGCTAATGCCTTTGAAGAGGACAAAAAACGCGCCGTTGACAGCGGAATGAACGCGCACGTCGCAAAGCCCATCGACTTTGAAAAGCTTATTGAGGTCGTTATAGACTTATTGGCTGATAATAAATAAATCATCATCTTAAAACACAACAAAATAACAATACCGCCTGCCTTCCAAAACGGAAAGCAGGCAGTTTTTATATTACTCATAAGGGTTTTATAATACAAAAAGTCTTTGGGAAAGGGGTACGGGGAAAACCCTTTCTACAGAAAGGGTTTTCCCCGTAATAATTATCCCGTACTCCCAAACCCGCCGTTTCGCTCCGCGTCGGCGTCGTCTGAACGGGTTATGCCGTACTCGGTGAATATTCCCTGTGCAAAGCCGCTCCCCGCGGGAATGAAAAGCGTTTTTCCCTCGCGCGAGTCGTTAGTTATCTTGATATGAATATGCCCCTCGTTGTCGGAATAAAAGTAGTCGCTGTCAATGATGCCGACAGTATTGTCAAGCTGAAGCCGGAATTTAAAACCAAGTCCGCTCCGGGGATACAGCGACAAAAGCCACCCCTCCGCAATTTCCGCGCGGATACCCGTGGGTATTTTCGCGGTCTCCCCCGCCTTTAGCTCAATGTCATACGGCGCGAAGAAATCATACCCTGCCGAGCCTTTTGTGGCGCGCCTCGGGAGCTTTACCGAGTTGTAGATCTGTTCAGCGTCCGCGCGGTCACAGCTTTCAAGAAACTGTTTAAGACTGACTTTGTGGAATTCGGCTATTCTTTTCATGTTTTAATGACCTTCTTTTGATATTGTTAAAGTGCAGATAACGTTTTTTGATCAACTTTTAGCTACCTAACTTCATTTTAATTATAACACATTATGCCGTTTATGTCAAATTCAAAAAATTTTGCACGTTTATGTGACAATTCTTTTTTCCGCGTCGAGTATATAGACAGGAGGTGATAAAATGGAAGACATTATGATGACGGAGCTTTTATATAACCACGATGAAAAAGGATTGGCGGAGCTTAAAGCAAAGTACAGCCGCCTGCTTATGAAAATCGCCCTCGGAATATTGAAGTCTCCCGAAGATGCGGAGGAATGCGTAAACGACGCGCTCTACGATGTTTGGAACAGTATTCCGCCCGCGAAACCCGAAAAACTTCTTCCATACATTTGCAGAATAACGCGGCGAAAGGCGATAGACCGTCTGCGCTATAACAAAGCCGCAATACGAAACACAGAACTTCTGAGCGAGCTTGACGAGTGTATACCCTCGGGCTGTGATATTCAGGACGCGGCTGAAAAGGCAGAACTTACGGCGGCACTGAACGCATGGGTAAAGACCCTGCCCGACAAACATCAAAGGCTGTTTGTGTACCGGTATTTTTCAATGTATTCGGTAAGTAACGCTGCCAAATGCTCGGGCATGAGCGTAACGGCGGCTACTACGGCGCTTATGCGTATGCGCGCGTCGCTGAAAGAGTACTTGATAAAAGGAGGATTTTTTAATGAACAACACTGACATAAATTTAATTTTAGAAGCGGCTGGCGAACTTGACAACTATGTGCTTGAAAACGCGTTCGGTCGAAGAAAGAAAAAGCCGATAGCGCTGATCGCGATAGCGTCGGCAGCGGCACTGTCACTTTTGGTTGGTTTTACCGTGATCTACAGCAACAATGTAGTTGTAAACGGCAAGCCTGTGTTTGAGTATAACATCAAGATACATGACGAGGTAACGCCGCCGTCAGCCGAGGAACTTATGGAAATAGGAGTTTCCGATATATACTCCAACAGCGCAAACTGTTATGAATATGCAGCAAAAGATATCGACCCGCGTGACATTATACGAAAATATAATATCACGCCGCTTGCAAACGATAATTTTTCGAGAGCGGATATCCACGGCTATTCAACCTCCGACCGTGATGCGGAAGAATACCGTGAACTGTTCCTGTCAAAAACGCGAGTTCAGGTAGCGGAGGATTATCACGAAAACGGAATGTACGGTTCTTATGTCAGATTTATTTATTGGCTTGCCGATGACAATCTTGATATTCCGGTGAATTTTCGCGTTTTATGTTTAACAGGTAATTATAACGCTTCAATGACACAGAATTTCAGCTCAGTAAAACCCGATGGTTCCGATATAGTCTGCATTGACCTTAACAACAATGAAAAATGTCTTATCAATCAATCCCGTTATGATAACGGAGAAATACTTTCGGTTGCAACCTTCACATATGACGGAATGATTTACGATATTCATGCTGATACAGATATTGAAGGAATGAAACGGATTCTTTCAGACTTAGGTGTTGTTGCGGAATAAGGTAAACTAAAGGGAGGCGTTTCTTTAAGGAAGCGCCTCCCCGATAGTTTTATGATCGATTACATTACTTCATTTCCGCGATAGCCGCCTGAGCCGCCGCAAGTCTTGCGATCGGAACACGGAACGGCGAGCAGGAAACATAGCTCAGCCCTATCTTGTGGCAGAACTCAACGGACGAGGGATCGCCGCCGTGCTCGCCGCAGATGC
>JAFLUG010000009.1 GCA_022508885.1 Oscillospiraceae bacterium
AAAAAGTTTTGGAAGGGGTTCAAGGGGAAACCTTTTTCAAAAGGTTTCCCCTTGCAAACTTTATTCGCTCAATTTCTTTTTCAAATACTCCTGAATCGCCTTAGGCGACGCGGCTCCTTTAAGCGCCTTGTTTGCCTGACCCATAAAGAACCCGAACACCTTCTGGTCGCCGTTTTTGTACTGCTCGACGGGCTTTGGGTTGTTCGCGATTATCTCGTCAATTGTCTTTGCAAGCAGGTCGTTGTCCTCTTTTATCCACAGATCTTCTTTCTCCGCGATATCGTCGGGCTTTTCGCCTGTTTCTATCATCTTTCCGAGAACAAGCTTCGCGTTGGACTGCGACAGCTTGTCGGTCTGTAAAAGCTCAACAAGCCGCGCGAAATCCTTGCCCGAAACCTTAAGGCTGTCCATATCGGCTTCGCCTAAGTTTATGCGGCGTGTAAGCTCTCCAACTATATAGTTTGCAATTGCTTTGGGGTTGTCATAGGCGGAAATTGCCTCGTCAAAGAAATCACACACGCGCTTGTCGTTTACGATAATATCCGCGTCAGCCTTCTTAAGTCCGAGAGAATTTACATATCGCTCTACTCTTTGCTCGGGAAGCTCGGGGATAGAGTTCTTTATCTCCTCAAGCTCTTCTTCGGTAAAGATAATGGGCGGGATGTCGGGGTCGGGGAAATAGCGGTAGTCGTGAGCGTCCTCTTTGGAGCGCATGGCGACCGTTTCTCCGAGAGCCTCGTTAAAACGGCGCGTTTCCTGAACAACTGTTTCGCCGTTGTCCAGAAGCTCCTCCTGGCGGTCGATCTCTATTTCGATAGCCTTTGCAATTGCTTTAAGCGAGTTTAAGTTTTTAAGCTCAGTCCTTGTGCCAAGCTCGTCGCTGCCCTTGGGCGCTATCGAAATATTCACATCGCAGCGTATCGAGCCCTGCTCCATTTTACAGTCGCATATCCCCGCGTATTGAAGCAAAAGCCTTACTTTTTCCATAAACGCGATAACTTCGTCGGCGCTGTGGAAATCAGGCTCGGTAACTATCTCGATAAGCGGTATTCCGCAGCGGTTGTAGTCCGCGAGCGAAATTCGGTTTACATCGTCGTGCACAAGCTTTCCCGCATCCTCTTCAAGATGTATGCGGTTGATGCGAATGATCTTATCCTCTCCGTTTACGTTTATCTTTACGTTTCCCGAAAGGCATACGGGGCGCGGCATCTGCGATATCTGATAGGCTTTGGGCAGATCGGGATAGAAATAGTTTTTTCTGTCCCATTTTGTAAAGCGCGATATCTCACAGTTCATTACATATCCCGCTTTTATGATATATTCGACAGCTTTCTGATTCAGCACCGGAAGCGTTCCGGGAAGTCCGCTGCAAACAGGACAGCAGCGTGAGTTGGGAGTTCCGCCGAATTCCGCCGAGCAGGTGCAGAACACCTTCGATTTGGTAAGAAGCTCGGCGTGTATCTCAAGTCCCATTGTAGGATAATACTGACTCATTCCGACACCCCCTTAAAATTTCGGAGCGACAGGCACAAAGCCTTGCTCAAATGCGTCCGCTACCTGAAGTATGGTCTGCTCGTCAAAGCGTTTTCCGATGACGGACATTCCTATCGGAAGACCCGCGTCCGCGGTATATCCGCAGGTCGTGGAAATACCCGGAAGTCCCGCGATATTGACAGTCACCGTGCAGATATCCGCTAAATACATCTTTACGGGGTCGTTGTCCTGCGCGCCTATTTTGTACGCGGGTGTGGGAGCGGTGGGTGTCAGAATAACGTCCGCCTGCTCGAAGATATCGCTGTATTCTTTGATAATTTCCTGCTTAAGCGCAAGCGCCTTTTTGTAATACGCGTCGTAATATCCGCTCGAAAGCGCGTAGTTTCCGAGAAGTATACGGCGTTTTACCTCTTCGCCGAAGCCCTTGTTGCGGCTGTCTATGATAAGCTCGTTGTAGGTCCTGCCCTCTCCGCGATAGCCGTATTTTATACCGTCAAAGCGCGAGAGATTGGACGCAGCCTCGGCACAGGCGATAAGATAATACGCGGGAATAGCGTATTTAAGTCCCGGCATCGAGCACTCCACGAGCGTCGCGCCATGTTTTTCAAGCTCCTTTGCAGCGTCCGTGACGCAGGCTCTTACCGTGTCGTCAACGCCGTCGTAAAACTCCTTCGGAAGCGCTATCTTCATTCCCTTTATCGGCTGTCCGAGCTTTTCGGTGAAATCGGGGGTGTCAATTTTTGCCGATGTAGCGTCATGGCGGTCGCCTCCGCAAATGGCATTTAGCAATATCGCGCAGTCGCGCGCGTCGTTGGCGATAGGGCCTATCTGGTCGAGAGAGCTTGCGAAAGCCACAAGACCGTATCTCGAAACTCTGCCGTAGGTAGGCTTTATTCCCGTAACTCCGCAGAACGAAGCGGGCTGTCTTATCGAGCCGCCCGTGTCCGAGCCGAGCGCCGCGGGAGCGAGCGAAGCGGCTACCGCCGCCGCCGAGCCGCCCGAGCTTCCTCCCGGAACGCGCTCCAAGTCATACGGGTTTTTTGTTTTAGCGAACGCGGAGGTCTGCGTAGAACCGCCCATGGCAAACTCGTCCATTGAGGTCTTTCCGAGCAGAACATACCCCTCGGCGTTCAGTTTTTCTATGACAGTCGCATTGTACGGCGGAATGAAATTTCCGAGCATATTGCTCGCGCAGGTGGTTTTTACTCCGTCCGTGCAGATGTTGTCCTTTATCGCCAGCGGTATCCCCGTAAGCGCCGAGGCTTTTCCCTCATTAATGATCTTCTGCGCGTTTTCGGCGGTTTTCATCGCCTCGTCTTTGGTGACTGTGATATATGAAAGCAGGCTCTTGTCCTTTTCCTCTATTTTATCCAGATACTCTTTGCAAAGCTCCGTCGCGCTTATTTCGCCGCTGTCGAGCATTTTACGAAGATCGCGTATCTTAGCTCTTGTCAGATCCATTTTTCTCTCCTTATTCTACAACCTTGGGCACTACATAGCAGCCATCGGTATTTTCCGCGTTTGAAAGCAGTTTTTCCGTTTCAAATGACTTTTCGGGAATATCCTCGCGTGTGTCGCAAAAGCGTATCTCGTTTTTGTCGTTTGTGTCATCGTAGGTGAGGTCAAAGCCTTTTATCTCGTCCATAAGATCAATGATACTGCTCATTTCCCCCATAACCTTTTCCATTCCCTTTTCATCATAGGTGAGCTTTGAAAGCCCGCAGAGATGCTCTATGGTTTTCATATCAACCGCCATAAGATACTCCTTTCAGTTTGTTCTCGTGATTATTTTTGAGAGAATACCATACCTATATATTATATCCTAATTCTGGAAATTTTTCAAGACATATTTAATATTTTTACTATTTTGGAGAAAATGACTATTTTTTATAAATTTTAGCAAAAGCATTCTTGCAAGTCATCCAAAAAAATAATCTATGAGACAAAATAAGACGGGAGTTTAAGGGCAAAGTTGCAGATTTGAGGCAAAAAAATCCTAAATAAAAAAGATATTTACGCAAAAATGAAAGTTTGGCTTTTAATTCTTGCAAAAAGCTATTGACAAAAAGAAAAAAAGGTGATATAATGTGATAGTAAATTATTCGGAGAACTAAGGAGCGTGTGGTACAGAAGTACCGCGCTGTTTGAGTGTCTGTCTTTGACAACGGTTCACATTCGGGACGTATTGACAAAGGCGGCACGCCTTATCTCCGCTGTTTTTAAGGAGTGAGGATATGCTGCAGAAAGAGGGAGAAGTAAGGATACCCGCGGGCTGTGCGATTTCGGGCTTTATCAACAGAAGCGGAAGACGCACAAGCGGAAAGGTGATAGTTGATTCCATAGCGTGTATGCACGAGCGATCAAACGGCTTGGGCGGCGGCTATGCGGGGTACGGAATTTATCCCGAGTACAAAAATCAGTACGCGTTTCATGTTTTTTATGATTCGAGCGAAGCGAGAGTCAAGACCGAGGCTTTTCTTGACAGACATTTCGACGTGGTAAACCTTTCGAGGATACCTATCAGAAAAAATCCGAACATAACGGACGAGCCGCTTATCTGGCGCTATTTCGTAAATCCGCTGCCTACAAAGCTTGCGGACAGCCAGCTTGATGAAAGAACATTTGTAGCGCGCTGTGTTATAAGAATAAACGACCAGATAGACGGCGCTTATGTATTTTCGAGCGGTAAGAATATGGGCGTTTTCAAGGCTGTAGGCTATCCCGAGGACGTGGGAGATTTCTACCGCCTGGAAGAATACAGCGGCTACGCCTGGACTGTTCACGGAAGATACCCTACGAACACACCCGGCTGGTGGGGCGGAGCGCATCCGTTTTCGCTGCTGGACTACACTATCGTTCACAACGGCGAGATCTCGTCTTATGACGCCAACAGGCGCTTTATTGAAATGTTTGGGTATAAGTGCAATCTTCTTACGGATACCGAGGTTATTACATACATTATAGATTATCTTCACAGACGTCTCGAGATGCCGCTTGAAGACGTGGCAAAGGTCATAGCGTCTCCGTTCTGGAGCGAGATCGAGCAAGGAAAGTTCAGCCCCGAGGACACTGAAAAGTACAAGCATTTCAGAAATGTTTATTCGAGCCTTCTTATAACAGGACCGTTCTCGATAATATTGGGTTATAACAACGGTCTTATGGCATTAAACGACAGGCTTAAGCTGAGGAGCATGGTCTGCGCCGAAAAGGGCGATACACTGTTCATTTCCTCGGAGGAGTGCTCTATAAGAACAATGTGTCCCGACGTGGACAGAATATGGTCGCCGCGCGGAGGCGAGCCTGTTATCGCGGAGCTTGATAAATACGCCGCGGAAAGGGTGGGTAAATAATGGCTGTTAATTTTAATAATCCTCTTTTCGAGGTATTGAGAAACCCCGACCGCTGTATCAGATGCAGAGTTTGCGAAAGACAGTGCGCAAACGAGGTACATAAATACGACGCGGATTCGGATAAAATGTTCTCAAACGAGACAAACTGTGTTGACTGTCAGAGGTGCGTTTGTCTGTGCCCGACGCAGGCGCTTAAGATACGTCCCAACGAAAACCAATTCCGCCAGAACGCCAACTGGAACATGCAGATAATGGACGAGGTCTATAAGCAGGCAGGCTCGGGAGGAGTTTTGCTTTCGGCAATGGGTACGCCGAAGGACTATCCCGTATATTGGGACAAGATACTTTTAAACGCCTCTCAGGTAACAAACCCGCCTATCGACCCGCTGAGAGAGCCTATGGAAACCAAGACCTTCCTCGGCAAAAAATCTCAGAAGATCACATACGACAAGAACGGAAAGGCGCAGTTTGAGAAAACGCCTTATCTTGAGCTTGACGTTCCGATAATGTTTTCGGCGATGTCGTTCGGCTCTATCAGCAAAAACGCTCACGAAAGCCTTGCGAAAGCCGCGACAAAGCTCGGCACGTTCTACAACACCGGCGAGGGCGGACTTCACCGCGACTTCTATCAGTACGGCGCGAACACCATTTGTCAGGTGGCATCGGGACGCTTCGGCGTATTCAAGGGCTATCTTGACGCGGGCGCGGCTATCGAAATAAAAATGGGACAGGGAGCAAAGCCAGGTATCGGCGGACACCTACCGGGTATGAAGATAGACGAGGAAATTTCCAAAACGCGTATGATACCAATGGGCGCGGACGCTATTTCTCCCGCTCCTCACCATGATATTTATTCTATCGAGGACCTGCGCCAGCTCGTTTTGTCGCTTAAAGAGGCTACAAATTATGAAAAGCCCGTTATCGTAAAGATAGCGGCGGTGCATAATATAGCGGCTATCGCGTCGGGTATCGCGCGCTCGGGCGCGGATATCATCGCGATAGACGGCTTCAGAGGCGGCACGGGCGCCGCACCTACAAGAATACGTGACAACGTGGGTATTCCTATCGAGCTTGCTCTCGCGAGCGTTGATTCAAGGCTGCGCGACGAGGGCATAAGAAACGACGTTTCTATAGTTGTCGGAGGTTCTATCCGTTCGGCGGCGGACGTAGTAAAGGCGGTGGCTCTCGGAGCGGACGCGGTCTATATCGCTACGGCGGCGCTTTTGTCAATGGGCTGTCATCTTTGCAGAAGCTGCAACACGGGCAAATGCAACTGGGGCATAGCTACCCAGCGCGCGGATCTTGTCAAGCGTCTTAATCCCGCGATAGGCAGCGAAAGACTTGTAAACCTCATAACCGCCTGGGATCACGAGATAAAGGAAATGATGGGCGGAATGGGTATAAACTCTATCGAAGCGCTCCGCGGAAACAGGCTTATGCTGAGAGGAGTTGGGCTCACGCAAAAAGAGCTTGACATACTCGGCATCATGCACGCGGGTGAATAACGAAAGGAGCGGACTTTATGAAGAGAGTTTATGTAAACGAGGACTGGTGTTTAGCCTGTCACTTGTGCGAATATTACTGCGCGGCGGCAAACTCGGGCGCTCCGGACATGGTAAAGGCTTTCAATACCGAGGGAAAAAAGCCGATTCCGAGAATAAGGGTAGAAGAAGGCAAAGATGATAACGCGGGCGTAAATTTCGCGGTCCAGTGCCGCCACTGCGACGCAAAGCCATGTGTCAAGGGCTGTATCACGGGCGCGCTTTCGGTAAACGACGGAGTGGTTTCCGTGGACGAAAGCAGATGTGTGGGGTGTTATACCTGTGTGCTCAGTTGCCCTTACGGCTGTGTCGTTATTGACGGCGAGGGTCACAGGATACAGAAATGCGATCTGTGCGTTAAAAATCACGGCGGCGAGCCGGCGTGCGTTCAGGGCTGTCCGAACAGGGCAATAGTATTTGAGGAGAGGTGAGGACAGATGAATTACGTTATTATCGGAAACAGCGCCGCGGCTGTCGGAACGATTGCGGGTATCCGCGAAATAGACAGCACTGGCAAAATTACCGTCATCTCCGACGAGAAGTATCACACCTATTCCCGCCCGCTTATTTCGTACTGGCTTGAGGGAAGAGTTACGGACAAGAACATTTACTACCGCTCCGCGGATTTTTACGAGAAAAACGGCGTTGAGACCATTTTAGGAAAAAAGGCGACTAAAATTGACACAAAGGAAAAGCGCGTGGTGCTTGAAGACGGGCTTTCCGTGCCTTATGATAAGCTGATGGTGGCGACGGGCTCAAAGCCGTTTGTACCTCCCATGAAGGGGCTTGAAAAGGTAAATTATCACACCTTTATGACCCTTGACAGCGTAAAGGCTATCCGTTCGGAGATAAAAAAAGGAATGAAGGTGCTTATAATCGGCGCGGGACTTATCGGTCTCAAGGCTGCTGAGGCGCTTTCGGCGTATGAAACAGACATCACCGTAATCGACCTTGCGGACAGGATACTTCCGTCAATTCTCGACGTTAAATCGGGAATAAAGATGCAAAAGCATATTGAAAAGCATGGGGTAAGATTTATCCTCAAGACCTCCGCGGAGGAGTTTTCAGAGCGCTCGGTAAAGCTTCAGAACGGCATGACCGTGGATTTCGATATGCTTATCGTTGCGGTCGGAGTTCGTCCTAACACCGAGCTTATCTCCGACGCGGGAGGAAAGGTCGAGCGCGGAATTATCACGGATATGACGCAGAAGACCTCGCTTGACGATATTTATTCGGCGGGCGACTGCACCGTAAGCTACGACGCGGCGGCGGAAACGGAAAGGATCCTCGCGATATTGCCAAACGCCTATTTGCAGGGCGAGACCGCGGGACGCAACATGGCGGGCAGAGAAAACTATTATGTAAACGCGATTCCCATGAACGCCATAGGGCTTTTCGGTCTGCACATAATTTCCGCGGGAGATTATAACGGAGAGGAATATGTAGCTGAAACCGAGAATACCTATAAGAAGCTGGTGTTCCGCGACAATAAGCTGAAGGGTTATATTCTGCTCGGAGACGTGGAAAGAGCGGGAATTTACACGGGCATCATCAAAGAGGGGCTTGATATAAGCGAGGTTGATGAAGACCTGCTTAAGGAAAAGCCGCAGATGATGATGTTCTCAAAGGAAAGACGCGAAGAAAAGCTCGGAGGTATTGTAAGATGAAAATAGACGCGGCAAAAATGGGGTATTCCGAGCTTAACAAGGCTATCCGCGAGAGCGACGACAGCCGTTTCGAGCTCGAAAACGTTTTGGGACAGCGCTATGTCGGCGCGGGAAGCTCTGAAAAGGAGATACTTATTTCGGGAACTCCCGGAAACGCTCTCGGAGCGTATCTTAACGGTTCGAAAATTATTGTTCACGGAAACGCTCAAGACGCCATCGGCGACACAATGAACGACGGCGCCATTATCGTTCACGGAAGCTGCGGCGATACAACGGGCTATGCCATGCGCTCGGGTGAAATATATGTTGAGAAAAACGCGGGATACCGTGTGGGGATACATATGAAGAGCTATAAAGAGCAGTATCCTATCATCGTGATAGGCGGCAAGGTCGGCGATTTTCTCGGCGAATATCAGGCTGGCGGAATTATAATCGTTCTCGGAATAGGCGCTGAGGGCTGTCCTGTCGGAAGCTTCTGCGGAACGGGAATGCACGGCGGAGAGATGTTTATTCGGAGCGACGAGGCTCCCGCGGGTCTTCCCGCACAGGTGTGCTGTACGGAAGCAACTCCCGAGGAAAAGGAGCAGATACGCCGTTATATCGACCGCTTTGTAAAGCATTTCGGAAACAACACCGACGAGCTTTTGAGCTCGAAGTTCTATAAGCTTATCCCTAACTCGGCAAATCCTTATAAGCAGTTGTACGTTAATAACTGATTCAGAGCACACCCAAATCGCGGCGGTAATGATTTCGCCGCGGTTTCGGCGTTTGCCGCACAGCGGAGAATTAAGCATCCGAGGAGAGTTTATGAAGATATTCATCAACGCTAAAACTGAAGATGTTTGTAAAGACCTGCGCGAGATCCTCAGCGAGCTTGCGCAGGACTTCGTGCTGTGCTTCAGCGATGAAGCGCAGTATGATCTCGCCGGCTGTGACGCTATTGTCGTTTCCGTGCCGCTGAGAAGCGAGTTCGGGCTGAATTTCGTAAACGAAGCCTCAAAGCTCACTTCCGCGCCTATCGTGGTGCTTGCGCGGGCGGATATAGCTGACGACGTTCAGCGAAGGATAAGGTTTACAGGAGCGTTTGTCGTTGAAAAGCCGTTTAAGAAAAGCGTTCTGCAAAGCGCGCTTAAAATGGCGGCATTCGCAAAGGAAAACATAAACCGCCTTGAGGACGAAAAAAACAAGCTCTCCCGGCAGCTTGACGATGTGAAAATAATCGACCGCGCTAAGTGCTGTCTTATACAATATCTCAACCTCACCGAGGAGCAGGCTCACCGTCACATACAAAAGCAGGCGATGGACACGCGGAGATCACAGCGTGAAATAGCGGAGGACGTGTTGAAAACCTATCTTATAAACAATTGATAAAGCGCGCGGATTGTAAAATTTCCGCGCGTTTTTTATTCAATAAACCGCGCGGTTGAGCCAATGTTAAGTTTGGTTGACAAACTTCAAGCGAAAATTGGTAGACATATTCAGCTAAAAGATGTATAATAAAGACAACAAAGGTACTTTTGAAATCATTAACTAAGGAGAAGCACGATGACATTCGCAGAAAAATTAATGGAACTCAGAAGGCAAAAGGGCTGGTCACAGGAGGAGCTTGGCGAAAAGCTCGGAGTAACGCGGCAGACAGTCTCGAAATGGGAGCTTGGCTCGACGACGCCCGAAATGGAAAAACTGGCGGCGATAAGCGAGCTTTTCGGGATAACAACAGACGAGCTTATCAAAGGAAAAGCTAACGGAAACACCGACGTTATCACGGAGAAAAAAACTCGTTTTTCAGGCGGGGAATATAAAAGCGAAAAGACGTGGCGGGGGATGCCGGTCGTTCACATCAGCGTTAAGGGCTGTGCGCGCGGAGTCATTGCCATAGGTCTTGCGGCAAAGGGCGTTGTCGCTATAGGTCTTGCGTCGATCGGCGTGCTATCGCTCGGCCTTGTGTCCATAGGTGTTATCGCTATCGGAATGTTCGCTGCTCTGGGAGTATTTTCCACCTCGTTGATATCAATCGGAATCGTAGCAGTGGGAAGCTTTGCACTCGGAGTTTTCTCTCTGGGCGGAATGTCCGTGGGCTGGCTGGCATTCGGCGGGATCGCCACGGGACAATATGCCTTCGGCGGCTTGGCTTCGGGAACGATCGTGGTAGGCGGAGCAGGCAACGGCGTTATAGCTGTCGGCGGTGCAATGACGGGAGAAATAGTGCTCACAGAGCCGGTTTCCGCGGATGAATTCCGGGCGATAGTGACCGAGCGGCTGCCCGATACGCCGAAATTTATCGTGGATATGTTCGCGTGGCTCGCGGAGAATTTAGAGGCACACGACGTGAGCATACAGGCAACTCGCGAGATGATTCTATAACAACAACACCGCGGTGAATAACCGCGGTTATTTGTTGTCTTTAGCAAAAGCTCGTATTCCTCAGGCCACGAAAGTAAAATATTTACATAAAATTCCCTTAATATCTCGCGGGTTTATATGGTTGACTTTTTCGATAATATATGGTATAATTAACTAAATATTAACTGTTTTTCTTGAAATATGAGTTTATATTTATTATTCGGCTGGTATGGTTTTTGTGGTTTAATAGTACTGTCAAGTATGGGGGACACAATTGTATGAGCGGAAAAAAATGTTCATTTCATGTCAGAAGTTTGTTTTTATTCTTGCTTTCGGCGGTGACTGCGCTTTCCTGCCTGTTTATTCCCGTCAGTGACGCTTATGCTGAGGAGAATGACGCTGCAAAGGGATATTTTACGTTTCTCTATGATAACAGCAACGGTCTTCCGACGTCAGAGGCAAACGCTGTTGCCCAGACAAACATCGGATTTATCTGGATAGGCGGATACAGTGGGCTTACAAGGTATGAGGGAACCGAATTCCACCACTTTGAGTCGTCCACGGGCATTAACAGCGTCAATTGTCTGTATGTGGACTCCAAGGACCGTTTGTGGATAGGAACAAACGACAGCGGTATCGCGGTGCGCCAGAACGCGCAGTTCCAATTCTGGGGAAGAAATGATGGAATGCACGCCTTGTCTGTCCGCGCGATCTGCGAGGACGCGGCGGGGAATATCGTCTTTGCGTCGACCGAGGGCATGGGATATATCGACAGCGACGGTACAGTGCGCAGGATAGAAGATCCCAGGATCAAAGAAAAGTATGTTCGCCGCCTGAAGGCAGACAAGGACGGGATCATCTACGGCGTCACAATGGACAACTGCTTCTTTTCACTGGAAAATCTGGAGCTTACTTCATTTTATGGCGCTGAAAATATAAGCGTCAAAGATGTGGTCAGCATCACTCCCGACCCGAATGAAAAGGGCAGGGTCTATCTCGGCACCGGAAGCTCCAAGATAATAATCGGAAATATGTTTGACGGAATGAGGAGCACAAGGACTATTTCCGCCGCTCCGCATGAATTTATCAACGACATCTGTTTCGCTTCGGATAATAAAATATGGGTAGCTTCAAATAACGGACTTGGGTATTTTGATAAAAACATGAATTACATGGAATTGAAAAATTCCGCGATGACCAGCTCGATAACTTCAATAATGGAAGACCGCGAGGGAAATTTGTGGTGTGCGTCTTCCAGACAGGGCGTTATGAAGGTCGTCAGATCTCCCTTTGTGGATATCACCGGTATTTCCGGTTTAGACCGTGTAGTGACAAATACCACCTGTATTTATCAGGACGACCTGTATATCGGTACAGATGTGGGACTTCAGCTTTTGGATAAGAACTATAACATAAAGTCAAATGTCCTTACAGAGCTGCTTGAGGGAGTGAGAATACGCAGTATCAAAGCGGATTCGGCGGGAAATCTCTGGTTGTGTACCTACAGCACCTACAGCGATTACGGTTTGATATGCTATCACGGAGACGGCACTTATACGACCTTTAACGAAGCCTCGGGAATGGTTTCCAGCAAGATCAGAACATTGACCGAGCTGTCGGACGGCACCATTGCCGTTGCAAGCAGCGGCGGCGTCAATCTGATAAAGGACGGCATGGTCATAGATACATATAACGAAGATGACGGCATAACAAACACCGAGATATTAAGCATTGCCGAGGGCGATAACGGAAGTGTCTATTTCGGCAGCGACGGCGGCGGTCTTTACATAATAAAAGACGGCGAGCTGAGATGTCTGGGGCTTGACAACGGTCTGAAGTCGCAGGTCATCATGCAGCTTCATAAGGATACGCAGAGGGGCGTATACTGGGTCGTTACGGGAAATTCCATTGCGTACATGAAGAACGAGCAGATATACACGCTTACGAATTTTCCGTACTCCAACAACTTTGATATGCAGTTTGACAACCAGGGCGGTATCTGGATATTGAGCAGCAACGGCATCTATTTTGTAAACGGCGACAATCTGCTTTCCAATGAAAACCTGATGTATTCCTTCTATGATATCCGCAGCGGTCTGCCGAGTATAGCGACCGCGAACTCAAGAAATTACATTTCGCCCGACGGAACTTTGTATATTGCCGGAGGCTCGGGCGTCAGCAGCATAAACATCAACACCGCGCGAGAAGGCAAGAACAATGTAAAGCTGACGGTCCCGTTTGTGGAAATAGACGGCGAGGAAATTTTCGTAAGAGAAGGCGATACTATCCGTGTTCCGTCTGACTGCAACCGTTTTACTATCTACGCGTATGCCATGACATACGCCCATAACCCTCAGGTGAGCTACTATATAGAGGGCTTTGACAAAGAACCGATAATTGTGCCCAAGCACGAGCTGAAGCCTATAAGCTTTACACGCCCGCATAGCGGAGAGTATGTTTTCCATATGTCGATAATCGACGTTATGACCGGAGAGGAATTAAACTCTATCGCCATAAATATCGTGGTGGAAAAGGCGTTTTACGAGCATGTCTGGTTCTGGCTTATCGTAGCGGCGGTGGTCGCTGCGGTGGTTTCCCTTATCATATGGACGTATATTCGCCGTAAAATGAAAAAGCTCGAGGAGAAAGAAAAAGAAAACCGAGCCTTTATCAGAGAGATAATTCAGGTTTTCGCGAAAAGTATAGACGTAAAGGACGAGTATACCAACGGTCACTCCTTCCGTGTGGCGGAATATACAAAAATGATAGCGGAAAAAGTGGGCTACAGTGAATCCGATGTGGAGAAATTCTACAATATCGGTCTTATGCATGATATCGGAAAGATCCTTGTACCTAATGAGATACTCAATAAACCGGGCAGGCTTTCGGATGACGAATTTGTGGAAATGAAAAAGCACGCCACCAACGGATATGATATCCTTAAAGAGGTTGAGGCTTTACCCGAGCTTGCTCTGGGCGCGGGCTTCCACCACGAAAGAATGGATGGCAAGGGCTATCCTTTCGGAAAGAAGGCGGATGAGATTCCGCCCGTGGCGCAGATGATAGCAGTAGCGGATACATTCGACGCTATGTATTCCACAAGACCCTACCGCCCAAAGATGCCGATCGAAAAAGTAGTAGCGGAATTAAAACGAGTATCGGGCACACAGCTCAACGAGAAATATGTAAACGCGCTGTTGGAGCTTATTGAAGAAGGGAAAGTAGACGAGGTCGAAAGCTCATAAGGCTGAAAAAACAAAAGAAGAATGCGGGTATTCGCGTATAAAAGCGAATACCCGCGTTTGTTTTTAAAGAATCAATTTAACTTTATCACGCAAACTGCGCGTTGTAAAGGTCGGCGTAGAAGCCCTGCTTTTCCATAAGCGCGTCGTGGCTTCCCTGCTCGATGATATCGCCGTCCTTCATAACGAGTATGATGTCGGCGTTTCGGATAGTACTCAGTCTGTGCGCGATTATAAAGCTTGTTCTGCCCTTCATAAGATTGTCCATCGCTTTTTGTATGCGCTGTTCGGTTCGGGTATCTACCGAGGAGGTCGCCTCGTCGAGTATCAGCACGGGATTATCCGCTAAAATAGCCCTCGCGATAGTAAGAAGCTGCCGCTGACCCGCCGAAACATTGGTCGCGTCTTCATTAAGCTCGAAGTCATAGCCGCCGGAAAGCGTTCGGATAAAGTGGTCGGCGTGGGCCGATCTCGCCGCGGCGATAACCTCCTCGTCCGTTGCGTCAAGCCTTCCGTAGCGGATGTTTTCCATAATGCTCCCCTTAAACAGCCATGTATCCTGCAATACCATACCAAACGCGTTTCTGAGCTCGTTTCGGTTGTAACTTTTGAGATTGTTTCCGTCAAGCATTATCTCGCCGTTGTTTACATCATAAAACCTCATCAGCAGCTTTACCATGGTGGTTTTTCCCGCGCCCGTAGGTCCTACTATTGCTATTTGCTGACCCTCGTTTACATGAGCGTTGAAGTCCTTGATGATTATCTGCTCGGGATCATAGCCGAAAGCGACGTGCTTAAAGTCAACAACGCCCTTTACATTATCAACGGATACAGCGTTTTCGGTGGTCTGGTCCTCTTCTTCCTCCCCAAGGAATTCAAACACGCGCTCTGCCGCCGCCATCATCGACTGCATCATAGTAGTAACCTGCGCCATCTGCTGAATGGGCTGGGTAAAGTTTCTTACATAGATGATAAACGCCTGTATATCGCCTATCTGTATAGTGCCGTTGATAGCGAGGAATGCTCCCGAGATCGCCACTCCGACATAGCCGAGATTTCCCACAAACTGCATTACAGGCATCATAAGACCCGACAAAAACTGCGATTTCCATGAGGATTCATACAGCGTCGCGTTTGTATCGTCGAACTCTCCGATTACATCATTTTCTTTGCCGAACGCTTTTACGACCAAGTGCCCCGCGTAGTTTTCCTCGACCCGACCGTTTATGTGTCCGAGGTATTCCTGCTGCTGCTTGAAGTATTTCTGAGACTTTTTCATAACAAAAGCGATGAAAACAAGGCTTATCGGAAGTATCAGAAGCGTGATAAGCGTCATAAGCGGGCTTATCGTAAGCATCATGATAACAACGCCTATCAGCGTCGTAACAGATGTAATAAGCTGTGTAACGCTCTGGTTAAAGCCGTTTCCGAAGGTATCCACGTCGTTTGTTATGCGCGAGAGCACCTCGCCGTGGGTCCTGCTCTCAAAGTATTTAAGCGGCATTCGGTTGATTTTTTCGGACAGCTCTTTGCGCAGTTTATAGCAAAGCTTCTGCGTGATAGTACTCATCGTCAGACCCTGAACAAGGCTGAACAGATAGCTTATCCCGTACAGCAGAAGTACTGTAAGTAATATTTGCCCGATATATTCGAAATCAAGTCCGCCGCTTCCGGTAATTTTTCCCATAAGTCCCTCGGACAGCGCGGTAGTCGCCTTACCTAAGACTTTGGGGCTTACTATATGGAAGACCGCGCTCGCGACAGCGCATATCATAACCGCAACTACGCCTATTTTATAACCGCCTATGTAGTTCAGCGTCTTTCTGAGCGTTCCCTTGAAATCCTTAGCCTTTTCAAACTGACCTCTTCCTCTCATTCCGGGCGGCATTATTCTCCCTCCTTTTCGGTGATACTGCGCTCAAATTCAGCCTCCGAAAGCTGAGACTGAGCTATCTGCTTATATTCCTCGCACTCTGCCACAAGCTGTTTGTGAGTGCCTTTTCCTATCATCTTTCCGTCCTCTAAAACGATTATCTGGTCGGCGTTAAGAATAGTGCTTACGCGCTGCGCGACAATTATCACCGCCGCGTCCTTTGTCTTTTCGGAAAGCGCCTTTCTCAGCGCAGTGTCGGTCTTGAAGTCAAGCGCTGAAAAGCTGTCGTCAAAGATGTACACCTTCGGGTCTCTCGCGATAGCCCTCGCAATTGACAGGCGCTGTTTCTGACCTCCCGAGACGTTGGTGCCTCCCTGAGATATCGCGCTTTCAAAGCCGTCCTCTTTTTCGTTTATGAATTCGAGAGCCTGCGCGATTTCCGCCGCTTTCTTTATATCGTCTTCCGAGGCGTTCGGCGCGCCGTAGGCAATATTGGAATTGATATCGCCCGAAAACAGTATGGCCTTCTGAGGAACATATCCTATCTGCGCTCTGAGCGTATCTATTGACATATCGCGCACGTCATTTCCGCCGATTGATATTTTTCCTTCGGTAGCGTCAAAGAAGCGCGGTATCAGCTTTACCAGCGTAGACTTACCGCAGCCCGTGCTTCCGATTATCGCCGTGGTTTTTCCCGGCTCGGCGGTAAAATCAATTTCCGAAAGCACGTTTTCCTCTCCGTCGGGATATCTGAAGCTGACGTGGTCGAACCTTATCGCCGCGTTTTCGGGAGCCGCGGTTACAGCGTCTTTCTTGTCAACTATCGTCATTTCTGTATCGAGGACCTCTTGAATTCTGTCCGCCGCAACTCCCGCTCTCGGAAGCATAATGGAGATCATCGTTATCATAAGGAATGACATTATGATTATCATTGAGTAGTTGATAAACGCGGTCATCGCGCCTACCTCAAGCACACCCTCGTCGATCTTCTGCGCCGCCGTCCAGATTATAAGCACCGACACGCCGTTCATGATAAGCATAAGCGTCGGCATCATGACAGACATTATGCGGTTGGTAAACAGCATTATTCTCGTGAGGTCCTTGTTCGCCCCGTCAAAGCGCTGTTCCTCGCGTCTCTCGCGTCCGAACGCGCGTATTACGGGAATACCCGTTAAAATTTCCCTTGCTACGAGATTCACTTTGTCAACAAGCGTCTGCATTATCTTGAATTTCGGCATTGCCACAAAAAACAACACCGCAATAAGACACAAAACCAACCCTATTGCCAAAACGATTATCCAGCTCATTCCCGATTCATAGCGGCTGATGTTGAGAATTCCGCCTGCCGCTAAGATTGGGGCGTACAATACCATTCTCAGCAGCATAACCGTAACAAGCTGTATCTGCTGAACGTCGTTGGTGCTTCTTGTGATAAGAGAAGCCGTGGAGAATTTATCGAGCTCAGCGCTCGAAAAGCCCATTACTTTGGTAAATACCTTGTGTCTGAGATCGCGTCCGACGCCCGCCGCCGTTTTAGAAGCGAGAAAGCCGACAATGATAGCCACCGACGCCATTATCAGCGCCATAATAAGCATTTTACCGCCCGTGCGCCACAGATAGTCCGTCTGCATTTTCTGTATATCCACTCCGCACAGCTCATATTGCTCGCGCGCGAATTGCTTTGCCATGGAGGTTATGATAGAGTCGCCAAGCGTGCCGAGCTGTTCTTCAAACACTCCGCGGATATCAAGCAAAAGCGTCGGGCTTTTTATATCAACGCCCATTTCCGATAAAATCGTCTGAACTGCTTGGAATTGCGCGAGCTGTTCGGAAGTCATTATACTCGGGTCAAACGTTGACATATCCATATCGACATAAGCGGAAAAATCCATTCCCGCTGTCTGGGAGCCTTGCTGAGAGG
The DNA here is from genome assembly GCA_022508885.1 of Oscillospiraceae bacterium. Taxonomy (GTDB): domain Bacteria; phylum Bacillota; class Clostridia; order Oscillospirales; family Ruminococcaceae; genus CAG-115. The sequence continues at coordinate 17,432 of JAFLUG010000009.1, forward strand.
TCATCATGTAAACTATCGCGATAACCTTGGAAAACTCGCCGTCAAGCGCGCTCCACGTTTCCTCATCGGAGGATGTGAGCGTGTAATAGCCGTCGCCTTCACTGTATGTAAACGCATTTGCCCAGTCCGATTTTTCCGATTCGTTCAAAAACGCCTCGATGCCTTTAAAGCCGCCCGCCGTTATTTTTTCCGGTACTGCATGCTCTATTCCCGAATTTGATATCCCCACGTCTATCAGTCCCGAGGTATAATCCGGCAGCGACAGATCGCAGAATGCCTGAACGATAAGCAGCGCGAATATCAACACCACAAAATACCAATATTTCGTGAGATTGCGAAATATATTCTTCATTCGGTTTTATTCTCCTTTCCGCAATACAATAAATGCTTTTTCAAAATCATACCGATCATTCTTCAAGGGCTTTTCTTATTTTCTGTGAAATACGAATAAATTCCTCCAGCTCCTCTTTGCCTACTTTTTCAACCAGAAATTCCATTTCCGAGAGGATCTGTTCTTTCAGCTTCTCAACATAGTCGATTCCTGCCTGAGTAATTTTAACTACGGTATGTCTCGCGTCCGACACAGAGCGTTCGCGCAGGATAAGCCCGTTTTTTTCCATGCTTTTCAAAAGAGCGGCAATGCGGGCAGTGCTGACATTAAGTTCCCGCGAAAGCTCGCCCGCTATGACCTCGTGGTCGGATTCCTCGAGATATACAAGCACAAATCCTATCCCGCGGCGGCTCTCGTCAATTTTTCCCAAAAAACCGTGAGGGCGGCAGGAACATATTTTGGATATCAACTCCTGCGCGTCGTCTCTCGCGCTCATAATTTCACCGCCTCTCCTGATTTGCCTAACACTATTAGGCATTATATCATTATGAACTGAAGGTGTCAATATAAATACCGAAAATTTATTGATGTTTTACAGAATTATCCGATCCTGTGGATAAAAACAAAGCATAATAAACGAAAAACGGACACTGCTTTGTGTGTCCGTTTGTTATTATTTGTTATTATTTGTTGTTATTCCTAAACTCGTCCAGAAACCTATGTATCTTGCCCCTGCATACTTCATTCGTGCTGCTTTCGCCGATCAAGCCGCGTATTTTTCCAAGAAGCTCCCTCGCTTTGCTTTCGTCGGTGAATTCGATCTCCGCCTCATAGTCGCGCTTTGTGAAATACTCGCTCATGTCGAGGTCAAGCTCCGCGCCGTCAAAGCGTTTTACAAGGCGCTTTGTAAACAGCTTACCTATGCGCTTTACACTTGGCAGCCCGTCTACCCCCGAAAACGCAGACAGCGCCGGTCCCCAGATATTTTCGAACAGCCCGTCAACCTTTTGTTCTATCTCAATGCGCGAAAATTCCTTATCGGTCGGAAGCTTCATCTGTAAGTAAAATTCCCCGTCTATTTCCCTCACGCGCACCGTTATTCTCTGTGCGGAAAGCGACAAGTCGTCCGTATCAAAATAGTGATTTGTCTGTAAAATAGTTTCGTCCCATGAAAACTCATTAAAGAGCCGCTCATACTGCTCTTTTGTCAGCATTATCTTAAATTCGTTCTCTATCATAAATAACCCTCTATCCCTCTTATTGAAACCTCTCCCGAGCTTACCTCAAACCGCCCGCTTTCGTCCTCGCAGATAAGACAGCCGTTTTGCGCGATATCGACCGCCGTTGCCCGACGCTCGTTGTCTCCGCGTAAGATCCTGACTTCTCGGCCGATGTTTATAACTCGATCTTTGTATTCCTCGTAACACGCGCAAAACATTTCTTTTGCCCGAATACTTGTCTTTTCAAAAATTTTTTCACACAGCTTTTTTTTCGACAGTTCAATTCCGGAAAGCATTTTAAGCGAGGCCGCATTCGCAAGCCCGACAGAATTGAAATATTCCTCGCTTTGAGAAACATTTACACCTATTCCGCAGATCACATTTACACAGTCACCGATTTTAACGCTCTCGCATAAAATACCACAGACCTTGTGATTTTCAATGATAATATCATTCGGCCACTTTATCCCCGCCTTTTCCGAAAGCATGGAATAAAGCTCGGATATAGCATCGCAGACTGCTAAGCCAACGCGCGCGGTAAGTGTGGAAACATCGGGCGGATCTTTCAAAAGCACAGACATCGCCAGCATTCCGTCCGAGGTTTCCCAACTGTGCCCGCGTCTGCCTCTGCCGGCGGTCTGCCTTTCAGCCGTAACGCAAGTCATATCCGAAAGGGTTCCACAGCGCGCTCTGAGCCAGTCGTTTGTTGAGCTTGTTTCTTTCAAAAAAATAATCTCGCTCATCTGTCATTAACCTCAAAGCTCGTGAATATTCATAGATATGGCGCGGTTTTTGTCGTTTATCTCAATTATCCCGCAGGACGCTTTGGAGCCTCCTCTCGGACGCGCGGCGCTTCCCGGGTTCATGATGTAAACGCCGTTTACCGTTTCACAGAACGGAACGTGTGTATGACCGTAAAGAGCGATCTCACATTTTGCGTCAATTGCCTCAGCCGCAAGCAAGTTAAGCGTCATATTGACTAAAAATGTATGCCCGTGGCAGCAGAACAGCTTTACTTTGCTTTTTGTTGTAACAACATGAGTTGTATCATGAAATCCATAGTCGCAGTTTCCGCCGACATAAACCGCCGGCATTACCGGATAGAGTGCTGAAAAATCCTCGAAATCGCGTTCTCCGTCGCCGAGATGGATAAGCAGATCCGCGTCGGAGTGATGCTCATAAGCCAGCTTTAACGCTCCGAAGTCGCCGTGAGTATCGGAAACAACAAGAATTTTCATAAACACCTCCATGATACTTTTAAGTTTAACTTAAAAATTATAACATAATTAAGGAGTTATTTAAAGTATTTTCGGAGATTTTTGTTAATAATGCACAATATTAATCAAAGGAGGAATTCGTCATGAACGGTATGAATTATGATAAACTTATCGAGGCCGCGAGCAAAAAGCTCGGAACATCTCCGGAGCAGCTTCGCAAAACACTCGAGAACGGAGATATGAAGGCGCTTTCACAGGGGCTCTCTCAATCCGATAAGGAAAAGCTCCGTGCGATATTGGCAAATAAAGAGCTTATGCAAAAGCTAAAGAGCGCGTCTTCGCCCGAGGACGTTATGAAAATAATCGGGAAATAACGGCTTGATTAAAAAAGCTCGGCTGAACGGAGGGCGCGTGTGGACAATATTGAAGAAATGCTGCGGGCGCTTGTCGGCGATGAAAGCGAAGAGCAAAACCGCTGTGACTGTAACGAATGCCGCGAAGACGACAAAGAACAGTCAGAGGGCTTGTTGTCTGGTCTTGACCCCGAAATGCTGATAAAGCTTATGGGGCTTTTGGAAACTCTGAATCAGCCGGATGACAGCGAACGTTTTCTGCTCGCGTTAAAGCCGCTTTTGCGCACAGAAAACAGAGCGAAAATAGACTCGGCGTTAAGGCTGATAAAGCTGTTTACGCTGCTTCCGATAATTAAAGAAGCGGGAATTTTTGACAATTTGATTTAAAGATGTTTTTATCGTATTTTTTTATAATATTTTTACGGAATTTTTTCGGTAATTTTTATTACTTTTTTACAGGAGTTTTTTGCTGAATTTTTCGGGATTTAAAGAGGTGATTTTTTATGGTTTGCAATACCACGCAATCAGCGTTTTACAGAGTTATAACAGAGTATAATAACAGCTGTTCCGAAAAGGGAAAAAATTGCTCTGAATTTTGTGAAGAAATACATGAAAAAAACTGTGGAAAAAATTGTGAAAATTCACCTGATAAATTTAAGAAAAAACATACTGAAAAACCTTATGAAAATAATTGTGGAAATTATAGCAAAAATTATAATAATATACCCGGAAAAAATTCAAACAGATCTCCGTCGGATATTTTTTCCGACAGCGATTTTCTGCTTATCTGCGCGCTCATTTATATTTTGTACAAAAACGGAGCGGATCAGAAAATAATTTTAGCTCTGATCTTTGTGCTTATTAGCTGAACTGCACAAAAATTTGTAAAAAAAATATTGAAATTCTCTGCGAAAGTGCTTGAAAATAATTTCGAAATGTTGTATAATACCATCAGGATATTGTTTCTAAAGGCGTTTTATGCAGTAAGAGTATCCGGTATTTGTCCGTTTTGAACAGAGAGCCGCTGGCGGTGAGAAGCGGTGCGGACTTCCGGAGAAGTGCGGCTGCAGAGCCGGTCGGAGGAAATGCCGATCCGTTTTCCGCGTTAAGGACAACAAGGGGCAGACTTTGCCCGAAGCGAAGTGGAACAGCGTATAACAACGCCTTCGCGCCTGTTCAGGCGCGGATTTTTTGTTTTAGAGGATATTTTGTGATTTGGAGATATTATGTTTGACAGGCTTAAAGAGGAAATTGCGTCGATAAAAGCGCGCGATCCCGCGGTAAAATCCGATCTCGAAGTACTTTTTCTTTACCCGTCTTTTCGGGCGGTGAGGGATTACCGTATGGCGCACTGGTTTTATGTGCGCGGACACTACTTCATGGCGCGCTGGATCTCACAGCGCTCGCGCCATGCTACGGGCATTGAGATACACCCCGGCGCTAAAATAGGCAAGGGACTGTTTATAGACCACGGCGCGGGTGTTGTTATCGGTGAGACGACCGAGATAGGCGACAACTGCACGCTGTATCAGAACGTAACGCTCGGAGGCACGGGCAAGGACGTCGGAAAACGCCACCCTACGCTTGGGAACAATGTTATGGTAGGCGCGGGAGCAAGAGTTCTGGGACCTTTTAAAATAGGCGACAATTCCAAGATCGCCGCGAATGCCGTGGTGCTTGAAGAGGTCCCGCCCGACTGCACGGCGGTCGGCGTTCCCGCGAGGGTAGTAAAAAGAAACGGCGTTCGGGTCTCAAACAGCGACCTCGATCAGGTACATATTCCCGACCCCGTTTCGGAGATCATGTGCAGACAGCGTATCCTCATAGAAAATCTGCAAAAGCAGGTCGACGGTCTGCAAAAGCAATTAGATGAGCTTAAGAAAGGATAAGTGGGCAAAAGATGAAAATATACAACACAATGACCGGTAAAAAAGAGGAGCTTAAACCTGTGACCGAGGGCACCGTAAAGATATACTGCTGCGGTCCGACGGTATACAATCTCATTCATATCGGAAACGCCCGTGCGCTGTGCGTTTTTGACGCGCTGCGCAGATATCTCGAATACAGAGGATACAAGGTATTTTACGTTCAGAATTTCACGGACGTTGACGATAAGATAATCAGAAAAGCCAACGAAACCGGAAAGACCTCGCTTGAAGTCTCGGAAAACGCGATAAAGGAATATTTTATCGACGCACAAGGGCTTAATGTCCGCAAAGCCGATGTCCACCCCAAGGTCACGGATAATATGGATATCATAATCAACATTGTAAAGACGCTTGTTGAAAAGGGCTATGCTTACGAGGCGGACGGCGACGTATATTTCGAGACGGCAAAGTTTTCGGAATACGGAAAGCTTTCGCATCAGCCACTTGACGACCTTAAGGCGGGAGCGCGTATAGAAGTCGGCGAGAAAAAGCGCGACCCTATGGATTTTGCGGTATGGAAGGCGGCAAAGCCCGGCGAGCCGTACTGGGAGTCGCCCTTTGGACGCGGCAGACCGGGCTGGCACATCGAATGCTCGGCTATGAGCCGTCACTATATCGGCGACACGATAGATATCCACGGCGGCGGAGCGGACCTTATCTTCCCGCATCATGAGAATGAGATCGCGCAGAGCGAATGCGCGACGGGCTGCGCGCTGGCGAATATCTGGATGCATAACGGAATGCTCAATGTGGACAATAAGAAAATGTCCAAATCCGCGGGAAACTTTTTCCTTGTGCGCGATATGGCGAATGAGTTCGGCTATGAGCCTATCCGCTTTATGCTGCTTTCGGTGCACTACAGAAGCCAGCTCAACTATACCACAGAGGTCATCGAAAGCTGCAAGGCTGCGCTTTCGAGGCTGTACAACTGCCGCGAGCTTATGGAGCGCGTTTTAAAGACCGCGAAAGACGGCGTTGCTTCCGAGCAGGCGAAAGTAGACGCAAAAACCGCTAAAGACGATTTTGACGCGGCGCTCGAGGACGATTTCAACACCGCCGACGCTATCGCGGCGATCTTCGAGTTTGTCAGAAAGATAAATACCGCGGTTTCGGGTGCGGAGATCACAAAAGAAGATGTGAAAATTTATCTTGACCAATTTAACTCATTGACAAATGTACTTGGTTTGTTGTATAATAAGAATGACAATGAAATTCCCGAGGAAATAAGAGCTCTGGCGGAACAGCGCGCGGCGGCCCGAAAGGAAAAGAACTTCGCGCTCGCGGACGAGCTGAGAAGCAAAATAACCGAGATGGGATATATAGTTGAGGAAACAAAGCAGGGAACAGTTATCAAAAAAGCTTAAGCATCAAAAGACAACAAAGAGAGGAAGAAAAAATTGAAAATAAGAAATATATTTGCCGCAGGCATTTTGTGCGCGGGTCTGCTTTTGTCGGGCTGTAACAATGATGAGAGCGATTCGGGGGATTCCTTTCCCTTTCCCGACATTCTCGATTTTGACTATGGGATCACAAGCACGGCGCCGGGTGAAACAGCGGGATTTTCGGGAAATCTCCCGGATGTAGAGCCGAAAGAGGGCGACCTTATCGCGGTATTTGAGATAGAGGGCTTCGGAACGATAAAGGCTGTGCTTTTCCCCGAGGCGGCGCCGCTCGGAGTCGAGAATTTTCAAAAGCTTGCAAACGCGGGATTTTATGAAGGACTTACGATACACCGCGTTATAAAGGACTTTATGTTTCAGGGCGGCTCTACAAACGGCGACGGGACAGGCGGCGACGCGGCGGTAAACGGCGGCTCGTTCGGCATAGAAACGGCGCAGAACGCGCGGCATTATTACGGCGCGCTGTGCTACGCGAACGCCATGGGGCAGAACTCAACTCAGTTCTATATCGTAAACAACAACAAACCACAGGATCTTTCGGCATTCGATTATGAATGGTACAACAGCGCAGTTGAGCAGTACAAGAGCCTTGTAAAAGAGGCGAATTCTCTTGGGTATACGGATTACGAGGAATATTATCGTTTTGAGGCGCAGTATTATCAGAATACGATCGACTGGTTCAGAGGGGCTACAGACGAGATAAGCAAAAAGTACAGCGATGTAGGCGGAACGCCGTCGCTTGACGGAAACTATACCGTTTTCGGACAGGTTTACGAGGGCTTTGACGTAATAGAGGCTATCTCGGCTGTCGAAGTTGTGGTCGCAAACGAGGATATTCCCTCAAAGCCCGTACAGGATATTATCATCAAGAGCGTAAAGGTCGTGGTTTACGGAGAGGATAACGGCTTGGATAATTCCGAGGGCTGAGTGTAATTCGCGTTTGGTTTATTTTTAGGAATAAAGATCTCACGCATCTGGAAAGGACTTGTTTATGAAAATGTTCAAAAAAATAACCGGTGTTGTTTTAGCCGCGGCGGCGGCTGTGTCATTAAGCGCCTGCACGGGTGCGGCGCCCGGAAATGTCGGCGACGTGGAGCTTAAAAACGGCGATCTGATAGCGGAAGTAACGTTTGAGGACTACGGGGTCATCAGGTTCAAGCTGTTTCCCGATGTAGCGCCAAATGCCGTGGAAAATTTTCAGAAGCTTGCAGAAAAAGGGTATTATGACGGGCTGAAGATCCACCGCGTAGTGCCCGATACCTGTATACAGGGCGGATCGCTCAACGGAGACGGAACAGGCGGCTCTGCGGAAATCGGCGACGGAACTTTTGCTACCGAAATAAGCCAGGACGCGCGCAATTTCTACGGCGCGGTCGGTTACGCGCATAACGGCGACGGTCAGAACGCCACGCAGTTTTATATTGTAACAAACAAGAAAATTCAGGATCTGTCGCAGTACGATCCGTCTAAAATGCGCGAGAAGGCCAACAGCTACACCGAATTGGCGGCGGCAATAACCGAGGAGGTTTCCGCCCTTAAAGACCAGTATACGATTCAGGCTGAATATTACAACAATCTTGCCGATATGTTTGAAAAGGCTTCCGATGAGGTCCTGGAAAAGTATCAGACTACGGGCGGATATCCCTTCTGGGACGGCGGATATACCGTTTTCGGACAGGTTTTCGAGGGATTTGACGTTCTGGATAAAATCGCCTCGGTAGAGCTTACCATGAACAACTCCGGTCAGCTTACAAGACCCAAATCCGATATAATTATAGCCTCGGTAAAGGTTTATGAATATGTAGAGGTTGTTCCCGAAGAAGAAAACCCGGAGAATAAAAAGTAGAAATGACAACGATACCCGAAAAGCAAAGCTTTTCGGGTATTTCCATGTCGAAAAGAAATTCGATTTTCTTTAGCTCATTTTGTTTTGCTTGCTATTTTGGCCAATTCATTCAGCGCGGCGATCTCTTCTTCTTTTGAAAGGGGGCCGCCGTTTTTGCTTTTGAATTTCGCCGAGACTTTGCATACCATGCCGTTTGGATCAAGCTCGGATCTTATGTCGTATGCGAGGCAGGTTTTTTCGCTGCTTCCGAGACTGAAATTAAGCGAAAGTGTTTTTGCTTTGTTTTCTGATATCATAAGACTTATGGTCTGATTTTGATCGTAAGTTCCGGAAAGCTTTCCGCTTTTAAGCCGGCGTGTTCCGCTCAGAGAAATAGTATCGCCGCTTTCGGTCATTCCTCTTCCGTTTTTATCCGGAACAAAAAACGGTATGAGGGACGGTCTTCCCGCGGCGTTATCGGCAAGAAGGTCAAGGAGCGTCGTGTTTGGCGAGACGCCCAGGTTTTCCGCGTTTTCGAGCATCGAAAGCGGTTTTTCGGCAGAGGTCATTCCCTCAATAAACTGTATATCGGTCAGAAGCTCCGCCGACTGCGCGCAGCATACGGGCATATTGAGACTGCACCGAAGGTCGTAGTAAAGCGCGTTAAGCGCGGGCAAAACATTTTCCTGTTCAAATCCGCCGCCTAAAACAAGCAGCTTTGTTTCACTCATATACAGTCTTTTGCCGTCCGAGAGAGAGATGTTGTCAATAGCCTCGGACAGAGTTTTTCCGTTTCCCGAGACCTTTATCGCGTTTTCCTGCGAGGGGTCAAGCTTTTCGCCGCTGCTTGAAAAAAGCAGGGCGGACACCTTGTATTCTTCGTCAAAGTTATCAAAATCAATTGCTATCGCTTCTATTATCGCGCGGTTTCCAAGCTCGGTCGTATCTGAGCAGCCGCACATCAACAAAGCAAGCATTGCAATAACTGCAAGCAGAATTTTTCTTAACACCATGTTCTCCTTTTCATTGCGCGGCATTTGGGGTTTTCTCCGAGCCCTGCGATTCTTGATATGATATGCGTTTTACAGCGATAAAAACAAGAACCGCCGACAGCAAAAACAATCCGCACCTCAGCGCCGCGCACATTGCCCATATAGCCGAGAATATACCGTCGAGCCGTTTGAACAGTGAAATGTCCGAAAGTGAAGCCGAAGCCGCCGACGGGTATTCGGTAAGTCCGTAAAACTCGCGCAGGACCAGAAAATTCAGTATACACATAACTGTCGGGATAACAATGCTGAACAGCATAAAATACATCGCGGTTTTTCCCGAAGAATCCGTGTGTTTTTTGTTTATATACGGCAGAAACGCCGCAAACAGAAGATATTCTCCTCCGTTTAAAAAGCGTGTAATTACGTCGCTTAACAGTGTGCCGTTATCGGAAACGTTCCATATCTCCGAGGTCCTGAAATACGGGATATCCGCAACAAAAACAATTACTGTAATTATTCCCGCCGCCGCAAGAAAAAGAGCGCCCGAGCGCGCGGCGGCTTCTATACCCATAAACGCCGCGTATACCGCGAATATCGCCGCCGCGGCGAAGATGATCCACGAGCTTGTACCTATCAGAAGATTTTTTTCGGCAAAGCCTATCGTGTGAAAAAGAGTTTTTACCGCCGCCCCAATGAGAAGCAGGGCGCCGAAAGCCGCCGAAGTCCAGCCGAGGAACTTGTTTTTGTTGTACAAATGACGGTGAAAATTATCGTGCTTAAACGAAAAGACGATCAGCGGAAGCGCAAGCAAAAACCTTATAAGCTCTGTTATGATTATTGATAAGATCGCTTCTTTGGGGGCTGTGGAGGAGTTTGGGGAGATCACCTCTATCGCGATGCGCGACATTATCAGCGCGCAGAAAAGCTGACCGGCGCTTATTTTCGGAAACTCATTCGTCATAGATCTTCTCCGTCAATGTGGACCTTTACTTCCGTATACACCGCAAACGGCAGCGCAAGCTGAGACGTGTATATTTCCTGCGGCAGAGCCGAGTGAGCGGGAACTATAGTCTCCGCGTAAGGCTCGGCGAGGTTATTGTTTTTCTTGTTTATCTTCATAATGCTTCCTCTTTTCTATGAAATATCTGCGCCGTTAAGATTCTGCAGCGTAACGTCGCTTTGCGCCATCTTTTTCCAGTCCGAGCGCACCAGCATATCGCGGGCTGCCTTTGCGGAAAACGGTGATATCGGCGCCATATAAGGGATCCCGTAGGTCGAAAGCGAGCACATTTTTATTAATGTGGCTCCGGTTGCGAGCATAAGTCCGTAAAGTCCGAAAAATCCGCCGGCGAAAATATAGATAAACCGCAGAATGACAACTTTTTCATACATTGTCGGAACTACAAAGCTGCACAGTCCCGAAAGCGCGACCACAAGCACCATCGGCGCACCGACAAGTCCCGCCGAAACGGTGATATCTCCTATAACAAGTCCGCCCACAACGCCTATCGCGTGGCCGATAGGACGCGGAAGCCTTATTCCCGCTTCTCGCAGTATCTCGTACATAAAGTGAATGAACAGACACTCGACCATAAGCGAAAACGGCGCGGTCTGCTCGGCTGAGGCAAGGTTGAGAATAAGCGGCGAGGGGAGCATTTCGGGGTGATAAGACGCTATCGCGACGTACGCTCCCGGAAGAAAAAGAGTTATCAAAAACGCCGCAAGTCTTACCGTGCGGATAAAAAACGCGTAAAACGGCTTTTGCGTATAGTCGTCGAGCGTCTGAAAGCTTTCGATAAACAAGTGCGGTACGATCAGGGCAAACGGAGTTCCGTCTACTAAGATCCCCACTCTGCCCTCATACAGCTTCGCCGCGAAAACATCTGGACGCTCGCAGGTAGTGCACTCGCTGAAAAACCAGCCGCCGCGCCCCTCAAGATACGGCTGGATATAGCCGCTTTCGAGAATTGTACTGAGACGTACCGATTTAAGACGTTTTTTTACGTCGTTCAACAACTTAGACGAAACTTTGTCGGAAATATAACACACGCAGATGTCAGTATGTGAGCGCGAGCCTATCTGCGACATTTCGAATACGAGCGTGGGGGATTTAACGCGGCGGCGTATCAGGGCCATATTCGTGCGTATAACCTCCACAAAACCCTCGCGAGAGCCGCGAACGTTAAGCTCGGAGGACGGCTCGTCTATCCCGCGGGACTTATAGCCCTGAATGCCAATCGCTATCGCACGGCTTGCGCCGTCCGCTAAAATTATCGCAAAGCCCGACTGTAGCTTTAGTATAAGGTTGTCAAAATCGAGTATCTCGATCTGCTCGGCGGCTGTGAGATAAACGTCAAAAAGAGCGTTTATAAACACATCAGGCGCTAAAAATCCGCTGTTTGAAAGCATATGGAGCTTGCTGTAAACAAGCTCCGCGAGAGTGTCGGTGCTTGACATTCCCTCGCAGGTAAGAACGGCTATATTGTTCTGACATACCATAGCGGTTTTTACAATAACGTCCGATGAATTTCCCGTAAGGGATTTTATTTTTTTAAGATTGTCCGCGAGAGAAACGGTCAGCTTTTTTTCCACGGCTTTTTCTCCTTGATATTATTTTCATCATTTATTTTTCGCAGAACAACAGATTTTATTCTTTTTTTGTTGACAAATGATCGAATAAGTGGTAAACTGTATTTGGTGGTAAATTGCGGTTTATCTGTCAATAATTGTTTTAAGGCTGTTTCGGCTTCTTTTAGGGGAAAGGGGTGGCTGAGTTGAAGATAGAGTGGAACAAAAAGTATACGACAGTCGCTATCTACGCGCTTATCGTAATCGCGCTGTCGGTTTTGTTCGTTGTATTTGTGTTCAGGTTTAAGTCGTTTGCCGATGGTTTTTCGTGGGTAGGGTCGGTCGTGGCGCCGGTAATATGCGGACTGGTCATAGCGTATGTACTTAATCCGCTTATGATGTATTTTGAAAACAAGTTTTTCAAAAAGCTGAAAAATCCGCCGATAATAGCCGATGTTGCCGCGGCTGATAACGACAAAACGGGCAAACCGAAAAAACGGGCGGCAAATCCTATAAAAACAGCGCGAAGAAGAAAGACTTTAGCAAGGGTTTTGTCTCTTCTTATAACATTTGTGATCGTGCTCGTAATAATAGGCGCGTTGGTTATTGCTATCGGACCGAGCATAGCGGGCAGCATAGTTGACTTGGCGGACAGATTTCCCGGATATATAAAGGAGATCGAGAATTATCTCGAGGACTTTTTCGAGGATAATCCCGATATCTCGGCGTTTATTTTTGAGGAGTTTACCGATCTGTCAGACGAGCTGAAAAAGCTTGCGGAAACGCTTCAGCCAATGGCGGGAGATATAATCGGAAACGTTTCGAGCGGGCTTTGGAGCTTTGTTGTGTCCGTGCTGGTGGGACTTAAAAACGTTCTGCTTGGCGTTATTCTCGCTATTTATCTGCTTTTCAGCAAGGAGAGACTCCTGGCTCAGTGCAAGCAGATAGTGTTTGCTTTTGTAAAGGAACGCCACTGGAAAGGCTTTTATTCGTTCTGCTCTAAAAGCAACGATATTTTCAAAAAATACATCGTATCCAATCTCGTAGACGCAATGGTTATTTTTGTGTTTATGCTTATCGGTATGTTTATCATGAAGATGCCGTATGCGACGCTGGTTTCGGCGGTTTGCGCGGTAACAAACCTGATTCCGTTTTTCGGTCCGTTTATCGGAGCTGTACCGTGCGCTGTTCTTATCTTGCTTGACGACCCGTCAAAGGTTATCTGGTTCGCGCTTTTCGTGCTGGTTTTACAGCAGTGTGACGGAAACATCATAAAGCCGTTTCTGTTTGGCGAGACAATGGGACTTCCCGCGATTTGGGTTCTGGTTTCCATTATCGTCGGCGGAGGATTGTTCGGCATTCCGGGAATGCTTTTGGGAGCGCCGGTGTTTGCGGTTATTTACACAATGTCCGCGGATTTTGTAAAGGCAAGGCTCAAAAAACGCGACCTGCCGGAAAGTACGGAGAAGTATATACAATCAATTGACGATTTCTCGAAGGAGTATATCGACAGCCGGGCCGAAAATGAAAAAGAGGAAACATAGGGCGTGCCGCCTTTGGCAATTCGTTCCACATGTGGAACAGCGTCAAATGCAGGTGCTCGAATGATACGATACTTCTATATCGCACGATCTCTAATGAGCAAGGCTCTGCGTTAAATTCAAATTTAACAGCTCGGAAGGCATTCCGGGCTGTTTTTTCTCGGATTTGGGATTTATGCGAGAAATTGTGTTGATTTTTTCGGAGAAATATGGTATAATCAAATATATATGTTGAAAAATGAGGATGAATAAATGAAGCCTGTAAATATCGGATTCGGAAACATAGTAAACGAGGACAGGATAGTAGCGGTGGTGAGTCCCGACGCCGCGCCGGTAAAGCGGATAGTCCAGCTTGCGAAGGACAATGGTTCGGCCATAGACGCTACCTGCGGAAGAAAAACGCGCTCGGTGATCATCTGCGACAGCGGACATGTTGTGCTGTCGGCGCTGCTGCCCGATACTATTGCGGGCAAGTCAACAAAAAATACCGATTGACGGAGGGAATATGGAAAACAAGGGATTGCTGTTTGTGGTATCCGCGCCCGCGGGCTGCGGAAAGGACACTATTCTGGGCGAGCTTTTCAAGCGCACCGACACGGCGGGCTATGCCGTTTCCGCTACGACAAGAGCTATGCGCGAGGGTGAAATAGACGGTGTGCATTATCATTTCCTTTCGGTCGATGATTTCAAGGAGAAGATAGAAAACGGTGAGGTTCTGGAATACACCGAATACTGCGGAAATTTTTACGGAACGCTGAAAAAAAGCGTGAGCGACCTGCTTAAACAGGGAAAGGACGCGGTTTTGAAAATCGAGGTAGAGGGAGCGATGAACATACGCAAAAAGTTCCCCGACGCCTGTCTTGTGTTTATTTTGCCTCCGTCTCTCGAGGTTTTGGAAAACAGACTTCGTGGCAGAGGCACCGAAACCGAGGAGAAAATTCTGGAAAGAACAGCCCAGGCGAAAACCGAACTGAAGTTCGCGGAAAATTATGACTATCTCATTGTAAACGACGATCTAAACGAGGCTGTGGAGGATCTGCTCGCTGTTTTTCGAGCGGAAAAGCTGAGGAAACCGCGTTGTGAGGGCATTTTGAAAAGCATTGAGGGAGACGAGAGTTGACCGCGAAAATTGCCGTAGAAAATACGCTTTACGCGTTTGACAGGCTGTTTTCGTATGAGATTCCTAAAGAGCTTTCGGAGAGAGTCCTGCCGGGAGTGCGTGTGGTCGTGCCGTTCGGCAGGGGGAACACAAAACGTGTGGGACTTGTATTTGAGATATCTGAGATAACGGACGAGACAGAAGAAAAGATAAAGCCGATAAGCGCGGTTATTGACGAAGAGCCGATTGTTTCCGAGGAACTTCTCAAGCTGTGTATCTGGCTTCGCGAAAACACATTCTGCACTTATTTCGACGCCTTCAGGGCGATAATTCCTCCGGGACTTTCATATTCGCTTAAAAGCAGGTTTTCATTAGCCGAAGGCTCGGATGTCGGACCGCTTTCCGATGAAGATAAGAAGCTTATCGAAACGCTGCTGAAAGCTGACAGCTCCGTTGAATTATACGCCGAGCGCAAAAGCGATGTTGAAAGGCTGATAAAGCAGGGCGTTATCGTCCGTGAGGAAATTCCCAAGCGCCGTGTGGGCGATGAGAATATAGCAATGGTCAGGCTTTCCGAGGACTATGACGAAACGGTAAAGCTCAGCCCCAAGCAGAAAACGGCGGTCGGATTTGTCCGCGAAAACGAAAGCGCGTCGATACGCGAGGTGTGCTACGCGTGCGCCTCAACGCCGGCGGTGGTAAACAGGCTGATTGAAAAAAACGTATTTGAGAGGTTTGAGTATTCGGTATTCCGCACGGAAAACGGAGAAACAGCAAGCGAAAGCCCAAAGGATATTGTTTTTTCACCCAAACAGCAGGAGATATACAACGGCATCTTGTCGCTGATGAATGACGAAAAGCCGCGGTGCGCGCTGCTTCGCGGAATTACGGGAAGCGGGAAGACGTCGATCTTCATAAGGCTTATAAACGAGGCGTTAGAGCAGGGAAAAACCGCGATGATGCTTGTGCCGGAAATCTCGCTTACGCCGCAGATGGTAGGAAAGTTCAAGAGGCTTTTCGGCGAAAACATCGCCGTTATGCACAGTTCTTTGTCCGTCGGTGAGCGCGCGGACGAATACCGACGTGTAAAAGAGGGCAGAGCGCGTATAGTGATCGGTACAAGAAGCGCGGTTTTCGCTCCGGTAAAAAATTTAGGAATAATCGTTATAGACGAGGAGGGCGAGCAGAGCTACAAGTCCGAAAATACTCCGCGGTATCATGCGCGTGATGTGGCAAAACAGCGCTGCTTTGCGCAAAATGCGCTTTTGCTTCTGGCGTCGGCTACGCCGTCGCTTGAAAGCTATTACAACGCTAAGAGCGGACGTTACAGTCTGTTTGAGCTTGACGAGCGGTATAACAACGCGGTTTTGCCTGACGTAAGCATAATAGATATGCGAAACGAGCGTCAGGGCGGAAATATGTCGGACTTCAGCGAGCCGCTTGTCAATGCGCTCGAGGAAAATCTCAGAAAAGGCGAGCAGTCGATAATACTGCTTAACAGACGCGGCTACCGCACAAGCGTGAGGTGCGCGCAGTGCGGAAAGCCGGTGGAATGTCCGAACTGCTCTCTTCCGCTTACATACCACAAGGCCAACGACAGTCTTATCTGCCATTATTGCGGTTTTATAAAGCGTCCCGATAAGATATGCGGTAAATGCGGCGGTCATTTTTTCAGCATGAAGGGCGAGGGAACGCAGCTTGTGGAGGACACGCTGTCACAGCTTTTTCCGTCCGCGAGACTGCTGAGAATGGACGCTGACACTACCTCGGGAAAGGCCGCGTTTGAAAAACGTTTCAGCGCGTTTGCAAATCACGAGTACGATATAATGGTAGGAACACAGATGATAGCAAAGGGACTGGACTTTCCCGACGTGACGCTTGTGGGAGTGCTGAAAACGGATAATCTGCTTTACACAGCCGACTATAAGGCGTATGAGCGTACCTTTTCGCTTATAACTCAGGTGGTAGGACGCGCGGGACGCGCGGCGAAAAAGGGAAGGGCGATCATACAGACGTTTTCCCCCGAGCATTTTGTAATAAATTTGTCCGCGAGGCAGAATTATCCCGCGTTTTATGAAGAGGAGATAAAGCTGAGAGAGGTGGTATTCTGTCCGCCCATATGCGATATGGCGGAGTTTGGATTTTCCGCTGTTTCGGAGCGTGCCGGTCACGCTGCCGCGAAGAAATTCGCGAAGGTTCTGGCAGAAAAGGCGAGGTCGTATCAGGGACGTGTTCCGGTGAGAATACTCGGACCCGCGCCGAATGTTGTCGGCAAAATAAACGGTAGATATCATTTTATACTTATCGTAAAATGTAAAAACAGTCCGCTTTTGAGGAAAACGGTGGAAGAAACGCTTAAATTTGCTTACGGCGACAAAGAGTTTAAAGACGTAAGGTTTTATGCCGATATCGTTTAGTTGAGTTTACTTCTGTTTATACGGAAAGGGAAGGAAATAAAAATGGCGTTGAGAGAAATATTTAAATTCGGTGATGATATACTCAGAAAAAAATGCCGCGAGGTGACGGCTTTTGACGAAAAGCTGTGGCAGCTGCTTGACGATATGTCCGAGACCCTTCAGTCGGAGGACGGAGTGGGGCTTGCCGCGCCGCAGGTCGGGATACTCAGACGCGCGGTAATAATCGACGTGCGCGACGGAAACGGCGTTATAGAGCTGATAAACCCCGTGATCACAGAAACAGAGGGCGTTCAGGTCGGAAACGAGGGCTGTCTGTCGGCTCCCGGAGAATGGTGCGAGGTAGAGCGTCCGCAAAATGTAAAGGTAAAGGCGTTTGACAGAAACGGAAAGGAAATAGAGGTTGAGGGAAACGGTCTGCTTGCGAGGGCTATTTGCCACGAGCTTGACCACCTTGACGGAGTTTTATTTATAGACAGAGTAAAACAGGATATACCGAAAAGGTCGTGAAAAAATGATAAGAGAGATCCTTACTTTCGACAGTCCGCTTCTGCGGGAGCATTCGCAGGAGGTAAAAAATTTCGACGGGGAGCTGTGGGAGCTTCTTGACGATATGTACGAAACCATGAAAAAAGCGGACGGAATAGGTCTGGCGGCGCCGCAGATAGGCGTTTTAAAACGCGTTATCGTTATTGACACGGGAGGAAAGACGGGGAAAATAGAACTTGTAAACCCCGTTATTACGGCAATGTGGGGAAAGCAGGAGGAAGCCGAGGGCTGTCTTTCGCTTTTACATAAAAGAGGCATAGTCAAAAGACCGATGCACGTCCGCGCAAAGGCATACGACCGCTTTGGAAAGCTCCGCCGTTATCATGTTAAGGAGCTTCTCGCTCGCGCGTTTTGTCATGAAACTGACCACTTGAACGGTATTTTATACAAGGACAAGGTAATAGAATGGGTCGAGGACGAATGACAGATAACATCTTAATTTTTCCGTGAAACGAGGTTTTGAGTTTATGAAAATTGTATTTATGGGAACTCCCGAAATCGCGGCAAATAGCCTCGGATATCTCAGGAAAACAGGCTTTGATATAGCAGCGGTATTCACACAGCCCGACAAGGTGAAAAACCGCGGGCAGAAGGTTGAGTTTTCTCCCGTAAAACAGCTTGCGGTTGAATGCGGTATTCCCGTTTACCAGCCGACCTCGCTGAAACGCGGAGACGACGCCGAAAATTCGCTTGAGATACTCAGAGAGTTAGACCCCGATGTAATAGTTGTGGTAGCATATGGGCAGATACTGCCGAAAAGCGTGTTGGAGCTGCCGAAGCTCGGCTGTATAAACCTTCACGCTTCGCTGCTCCCGAAATACCGCGGAGCGGCTCCCATACAGCGCTGTATACAAAACGGAGAGACGGTTTCGGGCGTATGCACGATGAAAATGGACGAGGGGCTTGACACCGGCGACGTTATCATGACCTTCGAGCAGCCGATATCTCCGGATATGACAGGAACAGAGCTTACGGAGATATTTGCCGCGCGCGGAGCGGAGCTTCTTGCGCAGACGCTCGTAAAGCTCGAGACAAATACCGCGCACTTCAGCTCTCAGGAATACTGTGAAACGCCGTCTTATGCCGAGAAAATAACCAAAGAAGAGCTTTGCGTTGATTTTACAAAGCCCGCAAAACAGGTCCACGATTTTATCCGCGCAATGGCTGACGTTCCGTGCGCGTATACGTTTCTGGACGGAAAGCGGCTGAAAATTTACCGTTCGGCGCTTGTTGAAAAAACGTCGGAGCTTGAGCCGGGAACGATAGCGGACGAAAAAGGCTTTGCGGTGATATGCGGCGACGGACGCTGTATTGAACTGCGCGAGATACAGCTTGAGGGCTCAAAGCGAATGAAAACCGAGGATTTCCTCCGCGGAAAAAAGATAAGCAGGGGCGCAAGGCTCGGAAATTAAATAATGACAGAGAAATTTTCACATTGCTGAAAACTGTTATATGAAGACACTTTGACGAGGAGAGGGAAATGGCTAACGCACGATTGACGGCTGTAAAACTGCTATTGAAAATGGACAGCGAAAGCGCTTACTCAAATATCCTGCTTGACAGCGCGCTTTCGGAGCAAGGGCTTTCAGAGCGCGACAAGGCATTTGCCGCGGCGCTGTTTTACGGAGTTACAGAGCGTAAAATGACGCTTGATTATATTATAGCGCAAAACAGCAGGATAGCCTTTGACAAGATAGAAAGCGAAACCGCGGCGATCCTTCGCATGGGGTTTTATCAGCTTATGTATATGCCGTCAGTACCCGAAAGCGCGGCCGTAAATGAAAGCGTGAAGCTTTGCAAGAAGCTGAAGCTTTTTAACTCCGAAGGCTATGTAAACGCAATGCTCAGAAATTTCCTCAGAAACAACAAGGCTGTCGATTATACAGGCCTTTCGGACGAGGAGAGGCTGTCGATAGAATATTCCTGTCCGCTGTGGCTGGCGAAAAAATGGAAGACCGAATACGGAGAGGAAAACGCCGTAAAGGCTCTTGAGGCTTCACTCGGGGCTCCGCCGCTTTTCGCGAGGACAAATACAACAAAGGTAAGCGACGAGGAGCTTTTGGAAATACTTAGAAAAGAGGGCATATCGGCAGAGAAAAATCCTAAGCTTGCCGGATGCGTAAAGCTTAAGAAAACGGGCGACCTTGAGCAGTTAAAATCTTTCAGCGACGGGCTTTTTCATATTCAGGACGTTTCGAGTCAGCTATGCTGTCTGACTCTGAGACCGATAGTCAACGAAACTGTAATAGACGTGTGCGCCGCGCCGGGCGGAAAATCCTTTACAATGGCGGAGCTTATGGGAAACAACGGCAAAGTAATAAGTCTCGACCTTTACGACGCGCGGACTAATCTTGTTACGGACGGAGCAAAGCGCTTGGGACTGAAAATAATCGAGGCAAGACAGAACAACGCCGTAAGGTTTGACGAAACGCTTCCTCAGGCGGACAGAGTTCTTTGCGACGTGCCGTGCTCCGGACTTGGGGTAATACGCAGAAAGCCCGAAATAAAGTATAAACCCGAAAACGAATATGATGAATTGCCAACGCTTCAGCGCGCGATATTAGAGGTTTCGTCAAGGTATGTAAAGACAGGGGGCACACTCGTGTACTCCACCTGTACGCTTTCGCGCCGGGAGAATGACGATGTGGCGCAGGACTTTGCACAGAGTCACCCTGAGTTTTCGCCGATAGTTCAGCCTATCCCGTATGAAAACGCGGAAAACAGCCCGACGAGAACTTTTTTCCCCGAAAAGGACGGGGGCGACGGATTTTTTACCGCGGCGTTTCGGCGTATAGAATGAGGAATATATGGAACTGATAGATATTCTTTCGCTTTCGTTTGACGAACTGACGAGCGAAATATGCGCTATGGGTGAAAAGGGCTTTCGGGCAAAGCAGATATTTGATTGGCTTCATGTCAAGAAAATCAGCGATTTTTCACAGATGAGCAATATTTCTGCACAATTTCGCGGCGAGCTTTCAAGAAAATTTTGTTTAAATCACCTAATTATCAAAAAAAGACTTGTAAGCCGTATGGATAATACTGTAAAATATCTGTATGGGCTTAAAGACGGCGGCGCTGTTGAGAGCGTGCTCATGGAGTACAATCACGGAAACAGCCTTTGCGTGTCAACGCAGGTCGGCTGTAAAATGGGCTGCGAATTCTGCGCGTCAACTATCGCGGGCTGGGTAAGAAACTTAGAGCCGTCGGAAATATTGGGGCAGATATACGAAAGCGAGCGTGACAGCGGAAAGCCCGTTGACAGCGTTGTGCTTATGGGCATTGGAGAGCCGCTGGATAATTTCGACAACGTGGTAAAATTTCTGCGGATACTTTCGGAAAGCGGTTTCAGTCTGAGAAGAGTTTCTCTTTCTACCTGCGGTGTAGTGGACAAGATATACGAGCTTGCTGAGTTAAAGCTTGGAGTTACGTTGTCCGTTTCGCTCCACGCGGCTACGGACGAAAAGCGAAGCGCGATAATGCCGATAAACAGGCGGTTTGACCTCAGAACGCTGATGAAAGCCTGCGACGATTATTTCGAGCAGACGGGCCGCAGGATATCGTTTGAATACTCGCTTATCGAAGGCGTAAACGACGGCGACGATTCCGCGGACGAGCTTATAAGGCTGCTTGGCGGGAAAAACTGCCACATAAATCTGATACCGGTAAACGAGGTAAAAGAACGCGAGTTCAGAAAAAGCAAATCGGTGCTTCGTTTTCAGAAGAGACTTAACGCGGCGGGACTGAACGCGACTGTCCGAAGAACTCTCGGGGCTGACATAAACGCGGCCTGCGGACAGCTCAGACGCGACGATCTGTCAGATTTGTAATTATTTTGCTGATATTTGCGAATATATGACAATTACCGGCATACAACAATTTACAATTAATAATTACGCATTGCGAATCAGAAAAAGGGCGTGATATTTTGGAGATTTATTTTAAAACGGATATAGGTCTTGAAAGAACCGAAAACCAGGACAATGTGTGGGGCGAAATGCTCACTCCGAGAGCCTGCGCGGCGGTTTTGTGCGACGGAATGGGCGGCGAGAGCCGCGGCGGGCTTGCGAGCAGACTGGCAGTGGAAACTGTGGCGAAAAGGATAATGGATAATTTCAGCGAGAGCCTGAGCCCGAACGCTATCAGAAATATGCTTATAACAGCCGTTATTGCCGCAAACTCTGTGGTTCGCGGGTGTCCGAAGGAATCCGAAAACGAGGTAATGGGCACTACCTGCGTGGCTGTGATCGTATTCAAATCAACCGCTTATATCGTAAATGTCGGAGACAGCCGCGCTTATCAGTTGTTTACCGACGGCGATGACGAATGCATCCGGCAGATAACAAGAGACCATTCACATGTCCGTGAGCTTGTGGAAAAGGGCCTTATAACCGAGGAAGAGGCTAAGATACACCCGAAACGCAGTAAGATAACGCGCGCGATCGGTGCGGAGGACGACGTTACACCCGATTATTTCGAGCTTGACCTCAATAAGGATGACATGCTTCTGTTGTGCAGCGACGGTCTTTCTTCATACGGCGACGACCTTGATATCCTCGATATCTGTTTTGACAACAAGCCGAAGGACTGCTGTGAGGCGCTGGTTGAATACGCCAATAACAACGGCGGACATGACAACGTTTCCGTAGCGCTTATTTCAGTATGATCTCCTTGGCCTTCGCTGTTAAAAAACAGGTTGACTTTTGAGGAAAAATATGTTATAATGCACATATATTGTGCATTATTGCCTATTCGTAATATTTTTCATAACATCAGCTTTTGGAATTGTGCTTTAAAAAGAGGGGAAAATTCAGTTATGGACAGTAATATCGGAAAAAAGCTTGACGGACGGTATGAGCTTCTGGAACTCATAGGCGTCGGCGGAATGGCGGATATTTACCGCGCGCGGGATATACAGGAGGACAGGATTGTCGCGGTTAAGATCTTAAAGACCGAGTTTGCGGGAAGCGACGAGTTTCTCCGCCGTTTCAGAAACGAAAGCAAGGCTATCGCTCTGCTTTCACATCAGAACATCGTCAAGATATACGATGTGGGCTTTACCGACAAGGTACAGTTTATCGTTATGGAGTATGTCGACGGAATTACGCTTACGGATTATATCGAACAGCAGGGCGTGCTTAAATGGCGCGACGCGGTCCATTTTACCGTTCAGGTTTTAAAGGCGCTTCAGCACGCGCACGACAGGGGAATTGTCCACCGCGATGTAAAAAGCTCGAATATCATGCTTCTCAGCGACGGGACTATAAAGGTGATGGATTTCGGTATCGCGCGCTTTAACCGTGAAAACAACAAGACCGTATCGGACAAGACGATAGGCTCCGTACATTACATCAGCCCCGAGCAGGCGAGAGGCGACCTTACAGACGAGAGAAGCGATATTTACTCTGTAGGTGTGGCTCTTTATGAAATGCTTACGGGAAAAAAGCCGTTTGACGGGGACACAGCCGTCGCTATAGCGCTTAAGCATATGCAGAGCGCGCCGAAGCGTCCGTCGGAAATAAACGAGACTATACCCGAGGGTATAGAGCAGATAGTTCTCAGAGCCATGCAGAAAGACCCGCAGGCGCGTTATCAGACAGCGGGCGAGATGATAGCCGATCTCGAAGAATTCAAGAAAAATCCCGGAGTTGTGTTTGATTATAAGTACAACTCGACCGACGGCTCGGCAAAATTCGCCGTTACTTCAAATGCCGCGGCGGACGCCGAGAAGCCTCGCTTTGGCGTTATGTCGGCCGCGAATGTCAATAACGGTTATGATGACGATGATTACGATGATGATTACGACGATGACGACGAGATAGAAGAGCGCCGCTCGCCGCTTATTCCGATTCTGTTTGCCGTGGGCGCGGCGTTTGTCGTGGCAACGGTATTTCTTGTGCTTATCCTGCTTTCTCAGCGTTTTGGAGAGAGCGGTGAAACAAGCAATTCTTCAGACTTCGGCCACCAGGGCATCATTATCCAGGACGGCGAGTTTTCAATGCCTCAGCTTGTAGGAAGGACATGGGACGACATTCAGAAAGAGTTTGAAAACAGTACGCTTATGACAATAGTAGCCTCTCAGGAGTTCAGCGCGGATTATCCCGTCGGCTATGTTTTCGAGCAGACCCCGGTTGATGGAAGAATGGTCAAGATCGGCTCGACGGTTACCGTAAAGGTAAGCAAGGGCATAAAGCAGGTCGAAATTCAGGATGTTTCGGGACTTACCTTTGAGATGGCGAAGAAAAAGCTTGAAAGAGACGGCTTTAAGGTTACTTCCAGAATTGCGGAGAGCGAGGATGTAGACTCCGGCCTGGTTATCAGAAGTGATCCGCCCGCCCGCGAGTTTGCCGATCAGGGAAGCATGGTTGTCCTCATAGTAAGTATAGGAGCCACCGATAAAATGAAGATCGTGCCTAACCTTGTGGGAATGCCGATCGCGGAGGCACTCAAACGCTGCGACGAGTATAAGCTTATCCCTATTGTCGATCACGTTGACAGCGAAGAGTTTGAGAAGGACACTGTAATGGAGCAGAGCATAAAGCCCAATGATAGGGTCATGCCCAATACTGAGATCAAGCTCACGGTAAGCACGGGTGAGATGAGTTCAAGGTCACACGAAATACGCGTTACTCTGCCGCAGGGAATTGACGGTGATTTTGAGTTCAGGTTCTATGTTGACGGTACGCTTGACAGCAGCGCCACAAGGGTCATCAATGTCGGTCTGGCTTCCTCTAAGTCTGTTGTTTATAAAATAAGCGGGCAGAACGGCGAGGAAAAGCTCTTTGGGATAATTGTCCGCAGCTTAGACACGGGTAAGTCAGGTACCTTCCTTGAGTACAGGATCGAGTTTGAGAATAACGACCATTACGAGGATAGGATCAGTTACAACAGTTGGATATTTGAAGATCTCTCTTACAATTATAGTGAACCCGAGCCTGAACCGGATCCCGAACCCCAGCCGCCTGACCCACAGCCTGATTCACAGCCCGATCCACAGCCTGATCCTGATCCGGCGCCGGCAGGGTAAGCCGCGGTCGGCGATAGAATAATATTGATATTACCGCGTAAATACGGGTACAGATAATGAGCGAAGTTGAATTCAGAGGAATTATAACAAAAGCCGTCGGGGGCATCTACTATGCGGATGCCCTCGACGGGGATTTTTCGGGAGAAAATATAAGATGCGCCGCGAGAGGGATTTTTCGCGCAAGGGGTATAAGTCCGTCTGCGGGAGATTATGTGAAGATAAGTCTTTCGGAAAATTCCGAGCCGCTGATTTCTGATATCGAGAAGCGAAAAAATTTTCTTTCAAGACCGCCGCTGGCAAACCTTGACAGAGTTTTTTTCGTAAACAGCACAGTAGAGCCGAAGGTCAACAGACTTATACTTGACAAGCTTATTGCGGTTGCGGACAGTAACGGGATCGAGCCGATAATCGTGTTTACGAAGATCGACCTCGAAATGGCGGAAGGCCTGCCGGATATTTACCGCAGTATAGGCATATCCGTGTGTGCTGTTGACAACATTTCGGGCGACGGCGCAGGCGAGGTCAGAGCGCTTATCGGAGAGGGTATCTCCGCGTTTATCGGTAATTCGGGCGTGGGAAAATCGAGTTTGCTGAATATACTGTTTCCCGAGCTTGACCTGAAAACGGGAGAGATAAGCAAAAAGCTTGGCCGAGGCAGACATACAACACGCAATGTCGAACTGTTTAAAGTTGGAAACGGCTATATTGCCGACACTCCGGGTTTTTCTACGGTCGATATCGGATTTTACTGTGATATCCCGAAAGACGAGCTGGACGGCGCGTTTCGTGAGTTTCGCGAGACGGCGGCGGAGTGCAGATTTGCGGATTGTCTTCATGTAAAAGAGTGCGGCTGCGCGGTAAAGGAAGCGGTAGAAAGCGGGAAGATCGCGCGCGAGCGCTATGACAGTTATCTTAAGATACTTGAGGAATACAGCGGAAAAAAGTTATAGCATAGCGTACAAAAAGTCTTTGGAAAAGGGGCTTGGGGGAGAACCTTTCTACAGAAAGGTTCTCCCCCAAAAATCAATGAATTGTTTGAAATGTTTTTCTAAAGTATGAACGGCTCCAAGGATTCTCGGAGCCGTCTGTCTGTTTAAATAAAGGCACTCAATAATTCTCAGCGTGAACCTCAAAATAGCTCTGCGGATGAGCACACACGGGGCATTCCTCGGGAGCCTTGGTGCCGACTACAATGTGTCCGCAGTTACGGCATTCCCAGACCTTGACCTCGCTCTTTTCAAATACAGCCGCCGTCTCGACATTCTTTAAAAGCGCGCGGTATCTTTCCTCGTGAGCCTTTTCGATAGCTCCTACCGCTCTGAACTTAGCCGCAAGCTCGGGGAAACCCTCAGCCTCAGCGGTTTTGGCAAAATCCTCGTACATGTCAGTCCACTCGTAGTTTTCTCCGTCCGCCGCCGCGGCAAGGTTCTGAGCGGTGTCTCCTATACCCTCAAGCTCCTTAAACCACATTTTTGCGTGCTCTTTTTCATTGTCGGCGGTTTTAAGAAACAGCGCCGCTATCTGTTCAAAGCCCTCTTTCTTAGCCTTTGAAGCAAAGTATGTATACTTGTTTCTTGCCTGCGATTCTCCCGCAAATGCTGCCTCAAGATTCTTTTCCGTCTGTGTGCCTGCGTATTTGCTCATAAAATTTCATTCCTTTCAAATAATTCGGCATAGTTTGCCGTATAAGTCATTATACCATACCTAAGGTGTTTTGTCAATATTCAAAGAACCGTTCGACAACAAATAAAATACTGTAATTAAATACTTGACAAACGGGAAGTATTATGATACAATAAAAGCATAAATGCTTTTATTGTACCGATTTAAATGCCCTCGCACATTCGCAAATCAGAGATTTGCTCCGTGCGTATCGGGCAATTATATCATAACCTTGCGGTTATGATATAATTGCAAAAAAATGGGGTCGTAAAGGCTTCGACGGGGATTCTGATACACGATAAGCGAGCGGTGAGGGCGAATCACCTAAAAAGCGCAAACTTAAATTTAAACGCAGACGAAGATCTCGTTTTAGCAGCTGCCTAAGCGCGCT
>JAFLUG010000090.1 GCA_022508885.1 Oscillospiraceae bacterium
TCGAGGGCAACCGCGGCGAGCCGCGTCCGCGTCCTCCGTTCCCCGCTGTAAAGGGACTTTTCGGAAAGCCCACCGTTTTAAACAACGTTGAGACCTACGCGAACGTATGCCAGATAATCCTTAACGGAGCGGACTGGTTCGCTTCTATGGGAACCGAAAAATCCAAGGGCACAAAGGTATTCGCACTCGGCGGAAAGATAAAGAACACAGGACTTGTTGAGGTTCCGATGGGTACGACGCTGCGTACAGTCATTGAGGAGATCGGCGGCGGTATCCCCAACGGAAAGAAGTTTAAGGCGGCTCAGACAGGCGGACCTTCGGGCGGATGTATCCCTGCGGAGCACCTCGATATCCCGATAGATTACGATAACCTTCTCTCAATAGGCTCTATGATGGGCTCGGGCGGACTTATCGTAATGGACGAGGACAACTGCATGGTCGACATCGCGAAGTTCTTCCTCGACTTTACGGTTGACGAAAGCTGCGGAAAGTGTACGCCCTGCCGTATCGGTACAAAGAGAATGTACGAGATGCTTACCAAGATCACCGAGGGCAAGGCTACGATGGAGGATCTCGACAAGCTCGAAAAGCTGTGCTACTACATAAAGGACAACGCGCTGTGCGGTCTGGGACAGACAGCCCCGAACCCCGTGCTTTCGACTCTGCGCTATTTCAGAAGCGAGTACGAGGCTCACATAAACGAAAAGAGATGTCCCGCGGGCGTGTGCAAATCGCTTCTTAACTTCTCCATTATCAAGGACAAGTGCGTCGGATGCGGACTTTGCGCGAAAAACTGCCCCGCTTCGGCGATCACAAGAACAGACTATGTCGCTCCCGGAAAGAAGCTTGCCGCAATGGAGATCGACCCGCAAAAGTGCGTAAAGTGCGGAGCTTGTGTGGCTAACTGTAAGTTCAGCGCTATCACAAAGGGATGATTCCAAGCGTAAAGTTACCTTTATAAATTGCATTGAAAGGAAAAATTCTGATGGTTAATATAAAAATTAACGGTGTGGATTATTCCGTTCCCGAGGGTTCTACCATTTTGCAAGCGGCAAGAGCCGCGGGAATAAAAATCCCGACACTGTGCTATTTGAAAGACATAAACGAGATCGGCGCCTGCCGCATCTGCGTTGTCGAGGTTAAGGGCGCGAAATCGGTTGTAGCGTCGTGCGTTTATCCCGTAAACGACGGAATGGAGATTTTCACAAACACTCCAAAGCTTATCGAAAGCAGAAGAACAACTCTCGAGCTTATCCTGTCCAACCACAATATGAGCTGTCTTAGCTGCTCGCGCGGCGGAAACTGTGAGCTTCACAAGCTCTGCAACGAATACGGCGTGGATATGCACAAGTTTGACGGCGAAAACCCCACTCCCGAGATAGATTACAGCGCAACTCATATGTACCGCGACAACTCAAAGTGCATTCTGTGCAGACGCTGCGTTGCGGCATGCGCGGTAAATCAGGGAATCGGAGTTATCGGCGCGAACGAGCGCGGCTTTGCTACACAGATCGCCTCGCCGTTTGATATGGATCTTGCCGACACCGCCTGCGTTTCCTGCGGACAGTGCATTACGGCTTGCCCGACGGGCGCGCTCTCTGAAAAGGACGACACACAGAAGGTGCTTGAGGCTATCGCAGACCCCACCAAGACAGTAGTTGTACAGGCGGCTCCCGCTGTAAGAGCGTCGCTTGGCGAGGCGTTCGGTTATCCGATAGGCACAAATGTTGAGGGTAAGATGATTGCGGCTATGCGCAGACTTGGCTTCGACAAGGTTTTTGATACCAACTTCTCGGCTGACCTTACTATCATGGAAGAGGCTACGGAGTTCCTTGACAGAGTTCAGAACGGCGGAAAGCTCCCGCTTATCACATCGTGCAGCCCCGGCTGGGTCCGCTATTGCGAGAACTACTTCCCCGAGTTTATTCCGAATCTTTCGAGCTGCAAATCGCCTCAGCAGATGTTCGGCGCGGTCGTTAAGACCTACTACGCTCAGAAGATCGGCAAAAAGCCCGAGGACATCGTATCTGTTTCGGTTATGCCCTGCACGGCAAAGAAGTTTGAGATTGGCAGAGATGACCAGTCCGCGGCGGGCGTTCCAGATGTAGACATTGCTATAACAACGCGCGAGCTTGCAAACCTCATAAACAAGGCGGGAATCATGTTCAACGAGCTTCCCGATGAAAAGGCTGATTCTCCGCTTGGCGGATATACAGGCGCGGGCGTTATCTTCGGCGCGACGGGCGGCGTTATGGAAGCAGCCCTCAGAACCGCGGCATGGAAGCTTACGGGCGAGGACAACAACGCTCCCGTAGACTTCAAGGAAGTACGCGGCGTTGAGGGGATCAAGGAAGCGACCTATAATGTCGGCGGAAAGACCGTTAAGGTTGCGGTAGCAAGCGGACTTGCAAACGCTAAGAAGCTGCTTAAGAGCATCAAATCGGGCGAAGCAAGCTATGACTTTATCGAGATAATGGCGTGTCCCGGCGGCTGTGTAAACGGCGGCGGACAGATAATCCAGCCCGCGTCGGTCTGCAACTTTACCGACATTCGCGCGGAGAGAGCAAAGGTTCTTTACGGAATCGACGAGGCTTCGACGCTCCGCCGTTCTCACGAGAATCCCGACGTCAAGGCGCTTTACAGTGAGTTCTTCGGCGAGCCTAACTCTCACAAGGCTCACGAGGTTCTCCACACAAGCTATAAAGAGCGTAAGCTTTATCGCTAAGCGAAAATAAAATTGCTCCCCGAAACGAAAGCTTCGGGGAGTTTTTGTTACTGCAACAGATTACGAGAGAACCTACCGGTTCTCTCGTGCTCTTTCCAGCGAATTTGATTTGCGAAGCTCACTTCGCAAATCAAATGTGGGGAAAACTCTTGTTTTCCCCACACCCTTTAGCGCTTTTCTGGCGATATTTCGCCGCTTTGAGGCGACCAAGGAAAACCCTTTTTCAAAATGGTTTTCCTTGGAACCTTTCCCAAAACTTTTTTGTAAGCCCCTGTTGTTATAATCCATTTGTGGTTTGCTGAAATGTAAAACAAAAGCGGCGAAGTTATCGCCGCTTCACTGTTGTATGATTACTTAGCACTGAAGGTGTATGTCGTAGTGTATACTCCCTCTTCGCCCGCCTTTAGTACGCAGCTCGGAAACTGCGGCTTGTTGGGAGAATCGGGACAGAACTGACTTTCAAGGCAAAGCCCGCCGTACTGAGGATAAACGTGACCGTTCTTTCCCGGTTCCTGATTTAATCCTATTCCTACATAAAACTGCATGGCCGGCATATCGGTATCCACCTGCATGACGATTCCGCGGGTCTGCTCGTAGATATACGCCGCAGTACGCATTTCGCGCTCCATACCGAGCAGATAGTTGTGGTCATAGCCTTTGGGAAGCCTGCCGTTATCCATTTCGGTGCGGACGGTTTTCGGCTCGCGGAAATCAAACGGCGTTCCCGTAACGTCCGCTATCTCACCCGTAGGGATAAGCTCGGAATCAACGGGAGTATATTTATCCGCGCAGATCTTTACGAGATGATCCTTTATGTCACCCTCACCCTCGCCCTTCAGGTTGAAATAAGCATGGTTTGTAAGGTTCAAAACCGTATCCTGGTCGCATTTTCCGAAATACTCGATCTTTAGACCGTTCTGAAGCAGTGTATATTTTGCCTGTACGCTGAGATTTCCCGGAAAGTTTTCCTCCTCATCGGGGCTGTTGTAGCCGAAAACGACATAAGGCTCCGCGCCGTCCTCGATATCGTCTATCGTCCACATTCTCTTTCCAAAGCCGAACGCGCCGCCGTGAAGGGTGTTGTTTCCGTCGTTTTTAGTAAGCTCAAAGGTTTTTCCGTCAAGCGAAAACTTCGCGCCGCCTATACGGTTTGCTACTCGTCCGACAGTCGCGCCAAACGCCGAGTTGCCCTTTTCATACTGCTCTACCGAGCCGTACCCCAGCACAACATCGACCGGCTCACGGTTTTTGTCAAGAACAGTCAGCGACTGGATAGCCGCGCCGAAATTCGTAATGCTTACGGATAAGCCGCTTCTGTTTTTAAGCGTCACAAGAAAGCACTTATAACCCTGAAAAAAACCAAATTTTGAGATCTCGGTACTCATAAACTGCCTCCAAAAAATCAATATTTGTTGTCGTCAAGTCTTACAGAACGCTTGACAGGTGTTGCCGTCGCCTTTGTAACAACGCTTGCGGGCGCCCCGCCGTTGCTGCTGTCCAGACCCATCGTTTTTGGGGTTGCGACAGGCACAATGTTCTCGGCTGGCTTTTGACTTGCGGTCTCCTCGTTATCGTCAAGAATAATGGTCTTTTTCTTTTCAGCGGGCTTTGCCGCAGATTGAACAGGAGCGACCGGCTTTTTAGGCTCGGCCTTTACCGGCTTTTCGACAGCCTTGGGCTTTGCTTCCGCTTTCTCCGGCTTGGCGGGAGCGGCCTTCTCAACCGCCGGTTTTACGGGTTTGGTTTTTTCCGCCGCGGGCTTTTCGGGCTTAGGCTTTTCAACTGCGGGTTTTGCAGGCTTGGTTTTCTCGGGCGCGGTTTTCTTTGTTTTCTCCACAGCGGGCTTAGCAGGTTTGGCGGGCTTTTCGGGTTTAACCTTTTCAGCCGCCGGCTTTTCAGGCTTAGTTTCAGCCTTGGGCGCCGCGGGAAGATCATCGAGCTCTATACTCTTGGGCTTTTCTCTTTTCGGTCTTGAAGCCAGCCTTTTCTCGTCAATTACAAAGCTCTCGATAGTTTCATGCAGCATAGCCGCCTGAGTAGCAAGCTCCTCGGAGCTGTCCGCGCACTCGCGCGCGCTGCCGGATATCTGAGTAACGGTATTTGAAATACCGTTCATTCCCGCGAGAACTTCCTTTACGCTCTCCGCCTGCTTCGCGGAGGAATCGGCTATCTCCTCTACGACTTTTGAGGTAGCGTCGGTTTTCTCAACTATCTTTTCAAGCATCTTGGCGGTCTCGTTTGCTATGACCGTACCGTTTTTAACCGCATTTATCGAGGTCTCGATAAGCGTTGTGGTAGACTTTGCCGCCTCGGCAGTCATATTCGCAAGGTTTCCTACCTCTCCCGCAACAACCGCAAAGCCCTTGCCGGCGGCTCCCGCTCTTGCCGCCTCGATAGAAGCGTTAAGCGACAGGATATTGGTCTGCGAGGAGATATCCTGGATAGTCTTGATTATGTTCGCGATCTCCGAAGAGGTATTGCTTATCTCGTTCATGGCTTCGAGCATCTTTGTCATTTTCTCGTTGCCTTCGTTTACGATCTTCATCGACTCCTCCGCGATAGAGCGCGCGGTAGCCGCCTTGTCGGAGTTGTCGTTGCTCTGGTTATAAACAAGGTTAAGGTTTGCGTTAAGCTGTTTTACCGTAACTTCCTCGTCTTCCGCCGCACGCGAAAGGACAGCTGAGTTTCTCGACATCTCATCGGAGCCGTTGCTTACCTGGCGTCCCGCCTGCTCGACATTGGTAATTACGTTTCTGAGAGAGGAAACAATGCTCTCAAGCGCCGTTTTTACCGGCAGATAATCTCCGTGATAGTCTCCGCTCGGAGCTACACAGAGATTTTCATCTGCGATCTCTCCCGCGGTATATGTGATATCGCTTATGACCTCGCCGTTATAACGCGCCATTTTGTTTACCGCGGACGCGAGTGCGCCGATGTCGTCATCAAGCTTATAATCTATGTCCGCGCCGGAAATTTTTCCATCCGCCATTTCGGCTATCTTATCCTGAATTTTCCTGAGCGGCACGGTAACTCTCTTGCTGAAATACGAGTTTGCGACAAGGCAAAGCGCAATGAACAGAACAACTACGATCGCTCCGACTACAAGGATCATTATCATTCCCGAATAATGGTATCCTACATCCGTTCTTACGACAAGCGTGCAGTTTGCTGAGCCTTCAAGAGCTATCGAGCAATACGCGGAGTCTATGTCGCCCGCGGGTCTTATCTGTGTTTTGACATCATTGCCCGTCGTTACAAAATTCGCATAATCCCTGTCCTTGGGAGCGTTGTCCGAAGCCGCGACGACCTTTCCGTCACCCGCGATGATAAGAGTGTCGTTAGGACAGCCGTTTAAGATAGGCTTTAATTTATCTGTGCTCATAGTAACGCAGATAGAACTTCCCGCGCTTGACTTTACCGCGAGATAAAACGACGAATTATCGTCCGAAAGCATAAGCGCTCTGTTTGACGAGGCAAGCGCCGACGCGACCTTTGCGGGCATTTCCCCGCCGTAGCTGCCGGTGATGTCGGTAAACACAGCCGCCGTGATGTATTGATCGGATGAGTTTACAGCGGAAATATGCTCTG
The DNA here is from genome assembly GCA_022508885.1 of Oscillospiraceae bacterium. Taxonomy (GTDB): domain Bacteria; phylum Bacillota; class Clostridia; order Oscillospirales; family Ruminococcaceae; genus CAG-115. The sequence goes on from JAFLUG010000090.1 coordinate 6,314, forward strand.
CCTTCTGCTCTTCCGAACCGGAAACAAATTCATAATCGCGCAGATGCTCTCCTATCAGATTAAGCAGACTCTCAATGCGGTTTTCAACCAACGCCTTACTCGCAACGGCGTTTTCGTCGAGTTCCTTTCCTATGCTCACCAGCGTCTGATTAAAAGACACAACGACGCACAGCGCGATATTGATGACCATCGCCACTGTCATGATAAGGCTGAAAAGCAATATCTTGGTCTTTACCGTTCTTTTGATCTTTATAACTTCCGCCATTGAAAATACCTCTTTTCAAAGTAGAATTTTGTTGACTTGCGTTAATGTCAATTTATGCCGAAATCAACAATATATTATCGAAACACATTACACTATATATAATAACATATTTGGCATACAAAGTCAATAATTTTGCGAAATTTTTACCCCCTGTAATTCAAGGAAAAATTCCCTCGCAAAGCCGTCGGTCATCCCGCACACGCAGTCGGTGGCGAGAAGCAGTCTAAAATAGCACTGCTCGGCGTCGCTTTTTCCCTCGCAGGCTCTGCGGCATATCTCAATGTAGTTCTTCGATAAAACCTCGCTAAGGTCACGGTCGTACATCCTCGCGCTGCCTGTATCAAAGGAGAGTGTAGCACCGACTACCTTATCAAGTAAAAACGTCATAACGGCGCTTTCGGAAAGCTCGCTTCTGACAATTCCCTCCGAACGGAACGCGTATCTGAAAGCAATATCCCCAAGCGCCCTGCATAACACCCTTACCTCGGAAACCTCAAGAAGCTCTTTTCTGAAGCTGCCGTTCATGATCTCTGCGTAGTTTTCGCAGAATGCGTCCGAAGCCGCGTAGATAAGCCTCGTCTGAAGCTTTACTATCCACCTCGATACCGCCGCCTTTTCGGGACTTTCCATGCGGAGCTTTTCAGCGGAAGCCCGCGATTTTTTCAGCTCCTCCACCGCTTCGTTGAGAACCCTCTGCTCGGCTTCATTTTCGCACATTCCGCTAAAGCGTCCGCCGCTCAGTTCATTTATGATGATATCGTAGGAGATAAGCCCCTTTTCCACCGCGTCCTCGATGTCCGCGGTCTTATAGGCGATATCGTCCGCGCTTTCAAGAATAAACGTAAGCGGAAAGCGGCAGCCTACCGCCCCCGTTTTTTCGGTGATTTTTTTAAAAAGCTCCTGTTCCGAAACATAATATCCCATTTTCTTTTTGCAGATATCGCCGCATTCAGAGTCTATCTCCACCGAGCTTGTCGGGTATTTGACAACCGTATTCAAAAGCGCGAAGGTAAGGTTCATTCCCGTCTGCATGTCAATAAGACAGTGCAGTCTTGAAAGGACTCTCAAAGCCTGAGCGTTGCCCTCAAAATTGAGAAAATCAGCCTTCATCTGCTCTGTCAGCAATCGCTCAACAGGAATATCTTTATATTTAAGACGCGGGAAATTGTCTTTAAACCACTGTCTTATCGAAAACTCTCCGAAATGTCCGAAGGGCGGGTTTCCGATATCGTGGATAAGCCCCGCGCACTCAAGGATATCACAGCAGTTTTCCCTGACTCCCTCGTCTATCTCGGGAGTCTTGTTATTTATCAGCCGCGTAAAGATCGTGTCTCCCATGCTTTTCGCAAAAGAGCTTACTTCAAGCGAATGAGTAAGGCGGGTCCTGACAAAATCGCCTCTGTAAAGCGGATATACCTGCGCTTTATCCTGAAGCCGTCTGAACGACGCGCTTCCGATTATTCTGTGATAGTCCTTGCGAAATTCCGTTCGGATATCGCGGCTGTTTTCGGCGCCGTTCGGCAGACTGCGCTCGCGCTCGGCGCACAAAAGTTTTTCCCATGTAAGCATAAATTACAATTCACTCAACTTTCTTTAATTCCCGAATAATTCTTTTTACAGCGGTCAATAATACTAACGGTCACCTCTAAAAACCTTGTTCGAGGAAAAATCAGCATAGCACGCCGTCTGCTGCGTCAATCCTCCTCACAAGGCACAAAGCCTTGCTTCGTCGGCTTTCCTTGCCGCCGACGCACTCTGCCGATTTTTCCTTTTCAAACCGGTTTTTATAGG
>JAFLUG010000091.1 GCA_022508885.1 Oscillospiraceae bacterium
TGCCGTACAACTGATTTCGAGTCAGTCCCGTTATGACCACTTCGATACGCTTCCGAATATCATATCACATAAAAATGCGACAATAATATTATACACACGAAAAGCCGATTTGTCAAGTGGTTTTGATGATTTAAGCAAAAAAATCCGAAATCCGCCAAAAAAGATAAAATTTATTGACAAACACCGTAAAAAGAGTTATAATCTACCTTAGACAGGTTAATTTTTGAAAGAAGGTATTTTATGGAACTCGACAAAATAAAAGGGCTGAGAAGAAACCTTATTCTTATTGCCACGGTTGAGCTTATCGGCGGTTTGTTTATGATAATATACAGCGCCAATTCGCTGAATATCATCGCGAAAACGCTTGGGATAATCGCGGCGGCATACGGGATAATTTCTCTGTTGGTCTGGCTTGTAAGAAAAGAAAAAACCAACGGTGCTCCGGTTATTATTACGACTATTCTGGGCGTTACGGCGGGCGCGTTTCTGATTTTCTTTACGGACCTCATACAGGGCGTGGCAATGCTTATCGCGGGCATTTTAACGGCTGTTTTCGGTATTTTAAAGCTTCCGAATATGTTCTCGCTCAAAAAGGCGGGATTTGGTAAATGGGCGTTTATTCTGATACCTGTGGGAATCACCGCTGTTCTCGGAATTATAATAGGACTTGTGGCTGTAAAGGTCATTGAATTTGAGTACGGAAGTATTCTCGTGTCGGTTCTGCTCGGCATTTCATTGATCTCGGACTGCGCGGCGGATATTATTTCAATTGCCGGCGCTTCGGAAACCGAAAAAGGCTTTAAAAAGTCAACGGAAATTGTCGAAAGCGATACCGACGACAATTCCTGATCTTGTCCGAAAGAGGTGTTAGCTTGCCACCAAGGCTTAAGACTGCCGTGCTTTATACGGCATTCTGGACGTTGTTTGCGGTGAATTTCGCGGTGATGTTCGTACTGCTTCTGATTTGTGCGCTTGGCATTCCTTCGGGAATTATGCTGGCGGTGCTTGGAGCGGCGGTGCTGATGTTCAGGGCGGATTTTGTCATCACTGCCTTAGCTCCGCAGGTGATGATCTTCGGCGGACTTTCGGCGGCGTTTTTATCGGCGTTTTTCGGACTTTTAGCGGTGAAGATGGGCTTTGGGATATCGGGTCTTTTCATAAGGATAAGGCGAAAATGCGAAAGGCTTCGGGAAGCCGACCAATCGGTTTGATCAGATATGAAAAAAACAATAAACAAATGGCTTATAGTTACGGCGGCAGGCGCGGTCATTTTCGCGGGGCTTACGTTTTTGTTCCGCAACTCAGAGCATGACAGCCTCATAAATGGCGATAAGCTGTGCGGCTTTTGCGAGTATATAGAGGTCGATCTGCTGAGGCTTGACGTTACGGTCGTTCCTTATGACGGCAATGAGATACGGGTGATATACAAAAACGATTTGCCGATAGATATCGAGTTTGGGGACAACAGCATGACTATCTCCGAAAGCGACAGGTTTGTCATCTCGCTGTTTTCAAGAACTACCGAGGATTTCGGGCTGTGGCTGTATCTTCCGCGCAAAAGCTACCGCGAGATCTCCGTATACACGGGGCAGGGGAATATAAGCGTTGATAAAACCGAATGCGGTCTTATCAGACTTATCACCGAGGACGGGGACATAACCTGTAAGGAGCTGTCTTCGCAGGCGGCGATAACCACCTCGAGAGGATTTATCTCTCTTGATATCGAAGAGCTTACGGCAAATATCAGCCTGATCTCGCGAAAGGGAAACGCAAAGGTCATGCTTTCAAAAAGCTCGTCGGCGGCAATTGATTTTGAGACCGAAACGGGAGAATGCTACTGCGCCATTACGGACACAAGGCTTACGGACAGCGGCGTGTTCGGGATAAACGGCGGCGAAAAAACGATATTCGCCGAAATTCCCGAAGGAACGCTTGAGATAAAAGAACGAGTTTGAAATTACCTGGGAGAAAAAATTGACTGATATTTTTAGAAATGAAAAATTAAATGAGATATTAGGAAAAATACGCGGCTTTTTTAAGAAAAGCTACGCGTATTTTTTCGTGTTCTTCGTGCCGCAGATAATACTTTTCACGGCTTACGCGATGTTTGAGGTGTATCCCTTCGGAGAACGCTCGGTCCTGGCGCTCGACTTAAACGCGCAGTATGTGACCTATTTTGATTATCTGTATGACGTTTTCGGAGGCTCGCAAAGCCTGTTTTACAATTGGTCCGGGTCGCTTTCCGAGGGCTTTCTGGGACTGTTTGCGTATTATCTTGCAAGCCCGTTTAATCTGATTATTCTGATGTTCCCGAGAAATATGATAACCGAGGGAATTATGACGATGCTTCTCGTAAAGTCGGGGGCGGTAGGCTTGTCGGCCTGCTTTTTTCTGAAAAAACACCGCGGATATTCAAACTACACCGCCATGCTTTTTTCTGTAATGTTCGCGCTGTGCGGATATTTTACGGCACATACCATAAACCCCATGTGGCTTGACGGGCTTGTTGCGCTTCCGCTTGTGCTTATGGGCATAGAGCGCGTTGTAAAAGAGCGCAGGTTTCTGCTGTATTCGCTTTCGCTTTTGTATATCTTTATCGCAAACTACTATATCGGCTATATGGTCGGAATTTTTTCCGCGCTGTATTTTCTGTATTATCTCTGCGTATGTGAAAAGCTGAGAAAATTCCGCGAGTACGCGGCGGCTGTCATAACCTTTACTCTCGCCTCGATAAGTTCTATCCTTATGTCGGGAATTATGATAATCCCCGCTTACAAGTCTCTGCAAAACGGAAAGATAGAATATAACTACACAGGCGACCATTTCTTTGAGGATAACCTTGCGGAAAACTTCAACATCGGCGATATTTTCATAAAGCTCTTTCCTGCTACCTATGACACCGAGCGTCCGGACGGACTGCCGATGCTTTACTGCGGAACGCTGGCGCTTATTTTCGCGGTCATTTATTTTGTAATGAAAAAAATTTCGCTGAGAAATCGCGTCGGCGGGGGAGTTCTTCTGGGAATATTGACGCTTTCGATGTATATAAAGCCTATTGATATGCTGTGGCACGGCGGGCAGGTCCCGGTGTGGATGCCGTACAGATATTCGTTTACGATAATTTTTCTGCTTATTGTTTTCGGCGCGGAGGCTTTCGAAAATATCGCGGATGTACGCAGAAAACAGATAGGCTCGGCGTTTGCGGTCCTTGCCGTGGTTTTGCTGGTGTCGGATTATTACGGCGGCGGAGAGCATTTTGATACTACGCTTATAATCGTTGTCCCGTTTATCTGCCTTTCGGCGATGACCTGCGTAGCGCTTGCGCTCAAGCTCAGCCGGCGCACAAAGACGTTAAGGATAATCGCGGGCGCGGCGGTATGCTTCGAGCTGTTCATAAGCTGCAGAAGCTATCTTAGCTCGATACACAACGATGTTTATTACTCCCCGCGCGAGACCTATCTGGGCGATATTCCCTTTACAAGAGACGCCGTACAGCAGGTAAAGGGATACGACGACGGCTTTTACCGCATGGAAAAGACCTTCCACCGCACGGTAAACGACAACATGGCTCTGGGAATGTACGGAGTCTCGCATTCTACCAGCACCTTTAACACGCGCGCTTTACAGCTTCTGCGCGATTTAGGCTTCGGCTCGCGCGATCATTATTCAAGGTACGACGGCTCGACGATGCTTACGGACGATATTCTCGGGATAAAATATGTTCTGTCAAAGCGTCAGATACTTACCCCGTATGACAAAACGATCCCCGTTGAGTCTAAAAAAGGGATAAAGGCCTTTGAAAACTCCGACTCGCTCGGTATCGCGTTTCCGGCGGACGAGGGTGTGATAGGCTGTGAAATCAGCGAAAGCTCGCCTTTTATGTTCCAGCAGGCGCTTGCTTCAATTCTCGCGGGGGAGGAGCAGGAGATATTCAAGCCCGTTTACGATATGATATTCGACAGCACGAACGTTTCAATCGGCTCTACGACCGACTATCATGCTTCGTATAAAAAACGGATCTCAAACGAGGACGCCTCGATAACCTATAATGTTCTTACTTCACAGGGCGGCGCGGTGTACGCGTATTTCCCGAGCAGCTACGAGCGCGAGTGCGGTATGTATATAAACGACGAGTATATCAAGAATTATTTTGAAAGTGAGAATCACAGCATTGTTTACCTCGGGACATACAGCGCGGGAGAGGATTTTGACGTTACGCTCAGGCTTTACAAAGACGATCTGTATATAATAAACCCCGAGTTTTATGTTCTCGACAGCAAGGCGCTTGAGGCGTTTACGGCCAAAATGAGAGAAAATTACGCTCAGACAACCAAAACAAGCGGTACTTCGCTTTCGGTAAAGGTAAACGCGAAGGACAACTGCGCGCTGTTTACGTCCATTCCGTTTGAGGAGGGCTGGACGGCGACAATTGACGGACAGTCTGTTGAAGTAGTGTCGGGAGTTAATCAGACGCTGTTATGCGTAAGGGTTCCCGCGGGAGAACACACCATCGAGCTGAATTATTTCCCCGCGGGGCTTAAAACGGGAATTATTCTTTTGGTCAGCGGAATTGCTCTGCTTGTCATAATGTTGATTGCGGCAAGCTATGTCAGGAAAACTCAGATTTTTAAAAAATGACTATCTGATTTTTTAACTTCTAAGGCGGTGATCATTTGCAAATACCTCAGCCGATAAAGGAGATAATCGAGCTTCTTGAAAAAGAAGGATATGAAGCGTATGTTGTCGGCGGGTGTGTGCGCGACAATATAATGCACCTGCCCGCGCACGATTATGATATCGCTACCTCGGCTCTGCCGCTTGAAACAAAGCGCGTTTTCAGCTTTTGCAGGGTCATTGAAACAGGGATAAAGCACGGAACAGTTACCGTTCTTTACAAGGGCAGCTGTGTTGAGATAACGACCTTTCGTATTGACGGAGATTATCTCGACGGCAGACATCCGCAGAGCGTGGATTTTTCCGCGAAGCTTATCGACGACCTTTCGCGCCGCGATTTTACGGTAAACGGCATCGCTTACAGCCACCTTCGCGGCTTTTACGACCCGTTTTACGGAGCGCGGGATATCACGCTGAAGATCATACGCTGTATCGGAGACCCCGAAAAGAGGTTTTCCGAGGACGCTCTGAGGATATTGCGCGCGCTGAGATTCGCGGCGGTTTTTGGCTTTGAGATAGAGGAAAAGACCAAGGCCGCGATCTTTTCGCACAAAAGCGACATAAGGCGGGTTTCAAAAGAGCGTATTTTCACGGAGCTGAAGCGGCTGGTGTGTGGTGAATATGTAAAAAACGTAATTCTGGAATTTGCTGAGGTCTTCGCGGAGATCATTCCCGAGCTTTCCGCCGAAATAGGCTATGAGCAGGGCTCTAAATTTCACAACAGCACGCTTCTGGAGCATACCGCGAGAGCGGTAGACGCCGCGCCGCGTGAGGTTCATCTGAGACTTGCCATGCTTTTTCACGACATCGGAAAGCCGCTTTGCAGAACGACCGACGAAAACGGCGAGTGTCATTATTACGGGCACGCCGCATTAAGCGCGAAAATTTCCGACGGGATACTGCGCGGGCTTAAATGCGACAACGCTCTGAGAGAACGCGTCTGCGAGATAGTCAGACTGCACGATATGCCGACCGAGCCTGATGAAAAATTTATCCGAAAACAGCTTTCAAAGCGCGGCTACGAGCTGTTTTGCGATATTCTTTGCGCTAAGATGGCGGACGACTCCGCAAAGATACCCGAGGCGAAAGAGCGTATACCGCTGCTTTTAAAGACGCTCGAGCTTACTGATAAAGTAAATGAAGAAAAGCCCTGTATATCCGTGCGCTCGCTCGCGGTAAACGGAAACGACCTGAAGGCGTTTATCCCGCCCTCCGCGGCTATGGGTGGGGTGCTTGCCCGTTTGCTTGACGAGGTGGTAGAAGGAAGGCTTGAAAATGAAAAAAAGGCGCTGTTATCCCGTGCGCGGGAGATATATGATGAGAATAACATCTGATGCGGGGGAATTTTATGGTCTATTTCACCAAGAGTTTTTTGTTTTTTTCTGTGATTTTGTAGATTTTAACAATTTTTGCCTTGACAAACCAATGTGATTATGTTAGAATATGCTTAGGCAATAGCCGAATTTTAAATACATTGGAGGTAATCATTATGCAGCTTGGAAATGTTATCGTCGGACAGTCGGGCGGCCCTACTTCCGTTATCAACTCGAGCCTTGTCGGCGTTTTTAAAACCGCCAAGGACGCGGGCTGTCCCCATGTTTACGGCATGAGAAACGGTATCGAGGGTCTTTTGAAAGAGACTATAATCGAGATGTCGGAGTATGTTAAAAACGACCTTGACATCGAGCTTTTAAAGCGCACGCCCTCGTCTTTCCTCGGCACCTGCCGCTATAAGCTTCCCGATTATACAAAGGACGAGGATACATACAAGAAGATCTTCGCTATCCTCAACAAAATGGATATAAAGCATTTCTTCTACATCGGAGGAAACGACTCGATGGATACTATCGACAAGCTGTCTAAGTATTCCGAGATCATCAAGAGCGATATCACGTTTATCGGTATTCCCAAGACGATAGATAACGACCTCGCCATGACCGACCACACGCCCGGCTACGGCAGCGCAGCAAAATACATTGCGGCTGCCATGAAGGAGATAATCCGCGACGCTACGACTTACAGCACCGACAGCATAAACGTTGTTGAGATAATGGGACGCGACGCGGGCTGGCTTACTGGCGCGGCTACGCTTTCAAAGACCGAGGACTGCGCGGGACCCGACATTATCTGCCTTCCCGAAAAGGTATTCGATTACAATATCTTCCTTAAGAAAATTGAAGAGATCCGCAAGCAGAAGAAGGTTGTTACCATAGCGGTTTCCGAGGGTATCAAGACCGCTGACGGAAAGTATGTCTGCGAGGCGAACAGGCGCTCTATGACAGAGGACTCCTTCGGTCACAAGACGCTCGGCGGTACAGCGCTTTATCTTGCCGACTTTATAGGCGGAGAGACCGGAGTAAAGTCAAGAGGAATCGTGTTCTCAACGCTTCAGAGATGCGCTTCGCACCTTGTTTCGCGCCGTGATATCACAGAGGCGTTTACCGCGGGAGCAGACGGCGTTCAGCTCGCGCTTAACGGCGAGACGGGAAAGATGATCACCTTTGAGAGAATCTCCAACAACCCCTATCAGCTCAAAACATCTTCTTGCCCCACATCGGCAGTAGCTAACGTGGCAAAGATGGTTCCCGACGAGTGGATAATCAACGACGGAACATATGTTTCCAAGGAGTTTGCGGAATACGCGCGTCCGCTTATCATCGGCGAGCTTTCTCCGTTTATGGTTGACGGTCTGCCCAGACATCTGTTCCTTGATTAAGAGGTTATAGATAACCAACAATTAGCTTTCACAATCAAGACGCGCCCGTAGTTCCGGGCGCGTCTTTTACTGTGTTATAAACTATGAAAGATGTGTATAATTAGGTCAATTTTTTATCGCTATGTACTTGAAAAATTGCGAAAAATATTGTATAATAAATTTGTATGGCAGAGCATCTGCTAAATAAAGGAAAAAAGGAGAAATTTATATGACTTATTCTCATGAAGTCGAAGCAATGTGTCCTGTGGCTCAGGGCGTTGCTCACGGCGCGGCGCCTATTCCCGAAGAAGCAAAATGGGTAAAGGCTAAGGAAATTTCAGACATCAACGGCTTTACACACGGCATCGGCTGGTGTGCGCCTCAGCAGGGAACCTGCAAGCTCTCCCTCAATGTAAAGGGCGGAGTTATTCAGGAGGCTCTCGTTGAGACTATCGGCTGCTCGGGCATGACGCATTCGGCGGCTATGGCGGCGGAGATCCTCCCCGGCAGGACCATTCTCGAAGCGCTTAATACCGACCTTGTTTGTGACGCTATAAACACCGCCATGAGAGAACTGTTTTTGCAGATAGTTTACGGACGCTCCCAGTCCGCTTTCTCCGAGGACGGTCTTACTATCGGCGCGGGTCTTGAGGACCTCGGAAAGGGACTTCGCTCGCAGATAGGAACAATGTACGGAACCCTTAAAAAGGGTCCTCGCTACCTCGAAATGACAGACGGCTATGTTACGGGTCTGGCGCTTAATGAGGAAAACGAGATCATCGGCTATAAGTTTATAAACTTCGGAAAGATGATGGACTTCATTAAGGGCGGAATGGACGTTAAGGAAGCTTATGAAAAGGCTCAGGGTCAGTACGGAAGAGTTGCTGACGCGGTTAAGGTCATCGACCCGAGAAAGCAGTAAGGAGGTACATAAGAATGGCTTTATTTGAATCTTACGACAG
>JAFLUG010000092.1 GCA_022508885.1 Oscillospiraceae bacterium
TCTTTGGAAAAGGGGTTTGGGGAAAAAGCCTTTCTTCAGAAAGGTTTTTCCCCAAAAACTTTTTATTTCATCAGCTCCGCGATAAGCTCTTTAAGGCGGCTTACCGCTGTTTCGGGATTAAGCTTTTCCGTGATCTTCTTATCTCTCGAAGTAAGCTCGTAAATTCCCTCGTCAAGATTCCTCGGGCTTATTACAACTCTCAGCGGCACGCCGAGCAGGTCGGCGTCGGAGAACATAACTCCCGCCCTCACGTTTCGGTCGTCGTAAATCACTTCAACTCCCGCCGACTGCAAGTCGTTATAAAGCTTGTCCGCGGCTTCTCTTACCCGCTCGTCGTCTGAGCGCACAGCGCACAGATGGACCTGCCACGGAGCTATAGCCATAGGCCAGATAGGTCCGTATTCGTCGTGAGAGCTTTCCATAACCGACGCCGCAAGTCTGCCTACGCCTATTCCGTAGCAGCCCATTATCGGCGTCTGCGCGTTTCCGTCCTTATCGAGATATGTCATCTCCATTGACTTGGTGTATTTTGTACCAAGCTGGAAAATGTTTCCGACCTCTATTCCGCGTGAAATGGAGATGGCCTTCTTCCCGCATTCGGGGCAGATACCGCCGTCCGTTATCTTCGCGAAGTCGTGATATTCGGCGCTCGGAACATCGCGCTTCATATCAAGCCCCGTAAGATGATACTCGAGCTTATTCGCGCCGCAGGAAAGATTGTTCGCGTTTTCCAGCGAAACGTCGTAAAGCACGGTGTATCCGCCGTTTATCTTCAGGTTGACCGGCCCGATATATCCCGCGCACAGACCGCATTCTTCGGTAATAACAGCGGGGTGGATATCACAGCCGAGGAAATTTGTAACCTTTGTTTCATTTACGTCAAGGTCGCCGCGTATGAAGATAACGACAAAGCTGTCGTCGGCGTTTTTCTGGTAAACGACCGCCTTGCAGCTCTTATTGAGCGGCATTTTAAGGAAGTCGCAGATATCCTCAATGGTGTGGATATCGGGAGTTAAAACCTCTTTAAGCTCCTCGGAGCTTTCGTCGCGCAGATCTTCGACTATAGACTTTGCCGCCTCGACATTCGCTCTGAACCCGCATTCGTTACACAAAGCGATGCTGTCCTCGCCTACGGGAGTAAGAAGCATAAACTCATGGGAAACGCTTCCGCCCATCATTCCGCTGTCGCTCTTTACGGAGATGACGTTTTTCGCTCCGCAGCGCTCGTAAATGCGCTCGTAAGCCTTGTGAACAAGCGCGTAGTATTCTTCTAAGTCCTCTTGTGATGTGTGAAATGAATACGCGTCCTTCATGGTAAACTCGCGCACTCTGATCAGACCGCCGCGCGGACGCGCCTCATCGCGGAACTTAGTCTGTATCTGGTATATCATAAACGGATATTTTGAATAAGAATTGGCGTACTCGCGCACGAGCTGAACAGCCGCCTCCTCGTGAGTCATACCCAGGACCATCGGCTGGCGGTTTCTGTCGGTGAAACGCAGAAGCTCGCTGCCTATACTCGAATATCTGCCTGTCTCCTGCCAGAGCGCCGCGGGCATTACCACGGGAAACATGACCTCCTGTCCGTCTACCGCGTCCATTTCCTCTCTGATAATGCGCTCGATTTTCGAGGTTACGCGCTTGAGCGGAGGAAAGCTCGAAAAAATTCCGTTTGCGACATACTTTATGTATCCGCCTCTTACCATAAGCGCGTGGCTGTCTATCTGACAGTCGGAGGGGCGCTCCTTAAATCTGTCGCCTATCATCTTGTCAAGTTTCATATTTTATATTCTCCCTTTTTTATTTTACGATAATTTATAAACGATCTCGGAAAGCCTCTCGGCAGAGGTCTTAAGCTCCGAAAACTCTCCGTAGTTCCGCCTGTACAGCTCGACTATAAGATTTCCGTCAAAGCCCTGTGCTTTAAGCGCCTTTATCAGTTCCTCAAAATCAAAGTTTCCCGCTCCGACCGCCAGACAGTCGCGCTCGCTGTCCGCGTCGCTTATATGGCAGTGAGCGATGTTTCCGCCAAGCTCTTTTATATAGTCGAGAGGATCATCTCCGCTTCTGCGCGCCTGCTTTAAATCAAGCACAAATTTAGCTTTGTCGCCGAGCTCCCGTTTCATCATCTTCAGAAACTCAAGCTTTCCGCTGAGGCAGTAACTTACGTTTTCCTGAACCACCGTAACGCCGTATTCCCTGCCCGTGTCGGAGAGCAGTTCAAACTGCTTTATATAATGCTCGTCTGTGCATTTGGAGCTTGAGATGGCTCCGTGAAGCACAAACAGCTTTGCTCCGAGCTTTTGCATACTGCCGAAAAAGCTTTTGTAAAGCGTCATCATTTCGTCTATTCTTCTGTCGTAGTCGGAAAACAAAAAAACGCTTTCCATAGGCGAAGAAAACGGGTGAAATGAGGGAACTTCCACGGCGTATTCCTTTTGCATTGCGATTATTTCCGAAACGCATGGTTCTTCACCCTCGCAGGTGCTGTTTGCAAACACCTCGATAGTCTTAATTCCCATTTCGCACAGCGTTTTAAAAGCGTCCTCGACATGCAAAGGATAAAGCGACGCGGTAGAAACTCCGATTTTCATAAAACTCACCTCACACTCAGATAACCTCTAACATTATAGCACAATTTCAAAAAAATTGCAAGAGAATATTTTATTAAACAGGGTAAATAATAAAACAAAAATCAACTTGTAAACGGTCATATTTCAGACAGTAGAGAAGGAGTACATTTTTATGGCAATAGTGCTTATCAGAGCGGTTATTCTTTATATACTGATAACATTTTCCCTCAGGCTCATGGGAAAAAGACAGCTCGGAGAGCTTCAGCCCTCCGAGCTTGTAGTAACTATTCTGATATCAAACATCGCGGCTATTCCCGTTGAGGACAGCAGCATTCCCATGATTATGGGGATAGTGCCTATTCTTACTCTCGTGTGTCTTGATGTTGTTATGTCGGGCGTTATGCTTAAATCGACGAAAATACGAAAGCTTATGATAGGAAGCCCTAGAGTAATAATAAGCGAGGGTAAAATTCTTCAGAATGAGATGAAGCGGCTTCGCTATTCTGTTGACGACCTTACGGAAGCCATGCGCAATCAACAGATCTTTGACATTACTCAGATCCAATACGCGATAGTAGAAACAAACGGAAAGATAAATTTTCTTTTGAAAAATGACTATCAGCCCGCAGAAAAACAGGATGTAAACGCGGGCGGGTCTACCGAAAACCCTCCGTCGGTAATTATCCGCGACGGCATAAGAGACAGCGAGCAACTCAGACTTATTGAACTCGGAGAAGGGTGGCTTACGAAGATACTGAGGGAAAATAATATTTCCGAAAAAGATATCTTTCTTATGACTGCTGATAAAAACGGTAACTATGAAATAATTGAAAGCGAGATGAAAAAATGAAAAGAATAGTCATAAGCGCCGTGATCTTAGTCGTTATGTCCGTAGGGTGCTTTTATTCGGTTAGCGTTTCCTGTGATTTTACCGATAAGCTGATCGAACAGATACACGAAATTGAAGACAGCTTTGAGAAAAATGACATCGAAGCTGCCAACAATGCCGCGAAACGTCTTAATGAGGAATGGGGAGAATTCGTTGACTTTGCGATTCTGATAAACGATCTCGGTCTTGCAGTTGATATAACCTCGTCGCTTGCCGAGATACAATCGTTCGCGGAGGACGCCAATGATGAAATATACGCCTCGTGCGACCGCGCCGAGGCACAGATAGACTTGTTTCGCGATATGCAGATGCCGACGCTGTGGAAAATACTGTGATAATCAGAACTTAGCGATATCAAAGGCGTTCTGAGCGATAAGCCTGTTGGGGACATAACAGCGGTTTATTGTCCACCAGCTCGCTCCCGCGAGATCGAACTCATCGACAAGCCTGAGCTTTGCGTTTATGCTTCTCGGGTCGTCAAACCACACCACCTTTCTTACGCCGTTGTCTGTATAATAAAAATACGGCGTCTGCGTGTTTTCATCATAAAGTATCTCAGCGTTATTAGCTATGGCGATCTCGGTTGCCTGCGCAAAACCGATGCTCCGCGCGGCGGTTCCGCGGGTATAAGGAAGCGTCCATTCATACCCGTAGTTCGGCATTCCCATAATAACCTTTCCCGAGGGAATTTCGCTTGTGGCATAGCTTAATACCTTCCTCACCTCCTCGATCGGCTGGACAGCCATGGGGGAGCTGTAGGTATAGCCCCATTCATATGTCATTATAACTACATAATCCGCGTATTTTCCCTGAACGGCATAATCGTGCGACTCGTAGAGAATGCCCGGCTGGTCTGCGCGGTACTTAGGCGCAACGGCGGTTATCAGCACATAATTTCCTCGGTGAAGCCGTTCCGAAAGGTTTTTGAGAAACTCGTTGTAGATCTCCCTGTCGTTTGGAGAAATGTATTCCATATCGAGATTCACCCCGTAATATCCCTTGCGGTCAAGCTCATACATGATAGAGTCGATAAGCCGGGCTGTCGCGGAATCGTCCTCCAGTATCTGTGACAGGACCTCTGTGGAAAACGTTCCGTCGTAGATATTCGTTACGACCATAAGCGGCATAACGGCGCTTCTTACAGCGCTGTAGATAAGGTCCTGATCATCCGGCGAGATAAGCTCGCCGCTTGGAGTTATCGAATACGAAAACGGGCTTAAGAATGTCAGAAACGGCACGGCGCAGTTCAGCGCGCTTTCGGTTATATGCGGATAGGCATAGCCGTTTATAACGGCGGGTCTGCGCGAAACATTGGTTGATACGGGTATAATAACCGTCGCTCCTACCGGTATTGAAATCGGGTTTAAATTGGGATTTATATCAATAAGCTCTTCAAGCGGAACGTTAAACTCCTGTGAAATTGAATAAAGCGTCTGGTTTTCCTTTATTCTATAGCGCATTGTGTCGGACATGATGACTAAACTCTGTCCCACCGCAAGTCCGCTGTTTATACGCAGATTATTGTCAGCGGCAATTCTGCCCGCAGGAATGTTGAATATTCCCGCAAGACCGCTGAGAGTATCTCCGCTTTTTACTGTGTAAATAAACATATCAATACCTCCACATACTTATCAGTCTTCGACAGTAATTTCTTTTCTCGCGCCGACTATATGAACAGGGAAAATATCCGCGTAGCCGTAGGTAGAAAGCCGGCGGTTACGCGAATCGTCCGAGTGCGCGCAGACAAAGATATTTTCGGGGATAAGCGGATAAGAAACCGACGAAACTATGACCGTGTGATAAAAGCTGCCTTGTTCGTCTATGAGCTGAATAATATCGCCGCGCTGAATTTCGGACAGCGGCGCTTCTTCGCCGTAAACTCCCGTGCCTCTGTTTGAAAGCAGAAATTCGCGCAGAAAATTCACTCCGGTCCAGGCGGGCGCACGGTCGTTTGAGTTTATATAATACCAGCCGTTTTCGCGCGAGTAATTCATGACCCCGCAGCCCGCGTACATACACTGAGAGATATAATTTGTACAATCTCCGCCTATGTCCGTAAAATCATAAAACCGCGGATTTCTCGCAAACGCCCAGTTAAGCGCGTAAATCACCGCGGCGCTTCGGTTATACGCCGTTTCTATCAGCATAAAAAATCACCTCTTATCCGCAATTTATGCAAAACGCGGATAAAAGGTGAAAATATAAATATGTATAGGTGAGCGTACAAAAAGTCTTTGGAAAAGGGTCCGGGAAAAACCTTTCTACAGAAAGGTTTTTCCCGGAAAGAAAATCAATTTCATTTATTATTTAGCCGTAAAGCCTTCCCAATCCTTTAAGAAACGCTCTATGCCGTTGTCCGTAAGCGGGTGCTTGAGCATCTGCAAAAGCACGCTCATCGGTACTGTAGCGATATCACAGCCCATTCTCGCCGCCTGTGTAACATGAACGGGGTTTCTGATAGAAGCCGCGATTATCTCCGTTTCAATCGCGCACGCCTGGAAAATATCCACGATCTCCTCGATGAGGTTCATTCCCTCCATGCCGATATCGTCGAGTCTTCCCAAAAACGGACTTACAAACGTAGCTCCGGCTCTTGCCGCGAGAAGCGCCTGCGCCGCCGAGAAAACAAGCGTTACGTTTGTCTTTATCCCAAGCGCCGTAAGCTGTTTGCAGGCCTTAAGGCCATCCTCGCACATAGGCAGCTTTATAACGATATTCTTGTGTATTGCCGCAAGCGGCTTTGCCTCTTCTACCATCTTATCCGCCTCAAGCGAAATGACCTCGGCGGAAATAGGACCATCAACAATGGACGCTATCTCGGTTACTACCTGCTTAAAATCTCTGCCCTCTTTTGCTATAAGCGAGGGATTTGTAGTCACGCCGCAGATAATTCCCATATCGTTGGCGCGTCTGATATCATCAACATTAGCGGTATCAATAAACAGTTTCATAAATATCCTCCCATATTATCATTAAACTTCGGCAATTACTTCTACTTCAACAAGTGCGCCCTTCGGTATCTGAAGTCCGCCTACGCACGAGCGCGCGGGCTTTTCGGTAAAATATTCGGCGTAAACGGCGTTGAATGCCGCGAAATCACCGATGTCCTTAAGATAGCAATTTGTCTTGACTACCTTTTCAAGAGATGTGCCGGCCGCCTCAAGAACAGCCTTTAAGTTTTCGCATACCTGCTTTGCCTGAGCCTCAATGCCGCCGTCTACAAGGTTTCCCGTTTTAGGGTCGATAGGTATCTGCCCCGAAGTGTAGACAAGATTTCCCGTTATTTTCGCCTGTACATAAGGACCTATCGCGGCAGGCGCGTTTTCGGTGTGAACAGTTTTCATAAGTGATTCTCCTTTATATTACTTAATATAGTCAACCAATTTATATCCCGCGTCGATAAGCGCTTTGCGTATCTCCTCATAATGCTCGGAGTTTCGCGTTTCGAGCTGTATACGCAGAAAACAGCCGTTTATGTCGGGATTTTCGTCGGCGCGCTCGTGACGGACGGTAGTCACGTTTCCGCCGAGCTTCGCGATTATCTCCGAAACTCCGAGAAGCTGTCCGGGCTTGTCCACAAGCTCGATGTTGAGCATTCCCGAGCGTCCGCTCTTTACAAGACCTCTGCGGATAACGCGGTTTAATATCGTAACGTCGATGTTGCCGCCCGAAACAACGCAGACTACTTTTTTATCCTTTACGGGAATTTTATTGAACATCACCGCCGCTACAGATACCGCGCCCGCGCCCTCGGCGATAAGCTTCTGCTGTTCTATAAGCGCGAGGATAGCCGTTGATATCTCGTCCTCGGTAACAGTCACTATTTCATCGACATACTTTTTGCAGAGCTCAAAGGTGTTTTTTCCCGGCTCTTTTACAGCAATTCCGTCCGCGAGAGTCGCCACGCTGTCAAGCCGCTCTATCTTGTCGTCGTGAATTGAATTGAACATTGACGGAGCGCCCGCCGCCTGAACGCCGTAGACCTTTATCTTCGGGTTGAGCTGTTTTATCGCAAACGCTATCCCCGAAACAAGTCCGCCGCCTCCGATAGGCACAACGACCGCGTCTACCTCGGGCAGGTCGTCCAAAATCTCAAGACCTATCGTTCCCTGACCCGCTATAACGTTTTCATCGTCAAACGGGTGAATAAACGTATATCCCTTTTCGTCGCGCAGGCTTAGCGCCTTGTTGTATGCGTCGTCGTATACTCCCTTGACAAGGCAGACCTCCGCGCCGTAGCCCTTTGTCGCCTCGACCTTTGAGATAGGAGCGCCGTCGGGCAGACAGATAAGCGATTTTATTCCCGCCTTTGTTGCCGCGAGAGCCACTCCCTGCGCATGGTTTCCCGCTGAGCAGGCGATAACGCCCTTTGCGCGCTCCTCCTCCGTAAGCTGAGATATTTTATAATACGCTCCGCGGACCTTAAACGAGCCTGTTACCTGAAGGTTTTCGGGCTTAAGATAAACGTCCGCGTCCGGGTTTATCTTAGGCGCTTTTATCAGATCCGTGTGCCTGATTACTTCCTTAAGAACGTGCGAAGCTTTATATATGCTGTCAAGTGTAAGCAAAATTACCAATTCCTTTCTTTAAATAATTCCACTGACTTACATTATACAACTGCCGCGCAAATTTGTCAAGAGTTATTGACAAAAGCAGGTATTTATGATAGAATAGAATGGAATCAAAAAGAAAAGGAGATAACATAATGTACATTACATGTCTTGACCTTGAGGGAGTTCTTGTGCCCGAAATATGGATAGCCTTCGCGGAGGAGACGAATATCCCCGAGCTTCGCCGCACTACCCGCGACGAGCCGGACTACGACAAGCTGATG
>JAFLUG010000093.1 GCA_022508885.1 Oscillospiraceae bacterium
GAGGGAAAACTTTCTGTAGAAAGTTTTCCCTCAGACTCCCTTTCAAAGACTTTTTATACGTTCGCCTATAACCTGTTTAACTTTCGCTTTTCGCAAGCAACGCGGTTTTCTCGGCAAGCCTCAGCGCGTCGAAGATCTCGTCGCAGCCGCCGTTCATCATCTCGTCGAGCTTGTACAGCGTAAGCCCTATCCTGTGATCTGTCACGCGCGACTGAGGAAAATTGTAGGTTCTTATGCGCTCGGAGCGGTCGCCCGTTCCTACCTGAACGCGGCGTTCTTCGGCAATGGCGCTGTCACGCGCTGTGCGCTCGGCCTCGTACAATCTGCTGTACAGCATTTTAAGCGCCTTTTCCTTGTTTTTCATCTGCGAGCGCTCTTCCTGGCATTCTACCACTGTTCCCGTGGGATTGTGGATGATCCTTACGGCGGACTCTGTTTTATTTATGTGCTGACCGCCCGCGCCGCTCGAACGGTAGGTCTGTATCGTCAGGTCGGCGGGATTTATATTTACGTCGACCTCTTCTACCTCGGGCAGAACCGCGACCGTTACGGTAGAGGTCTGTATTCTCCCCTGGCTTTCCGTCTCGGGAACGCGCTGAACGCGGTGAACACCGCTTTCATATTTCAGCTTTGCGAAAGCGCCCTCTCCCTCTACTCCGAAGGAAATTTCCTTGTATCCGCCAAGCTCGGTGGGGTTTCCGCCCAATATCTCGATCTTCCAGCCCTGTCTCGCGGCGTACATCGAGTACATTCTGAACATCGAATTTGCAAACAGCGCGGCTTCTTCACCGCCAGCGCCCGCGCGTATCTCCACGATAACGTTTTTGTCGTCGTCGGGGTCGCGCGGCAAAAGCATTATCTTCAGCTCCTCGCCAAGTTCTTCGGCAAGCGCCTTGTTTTCCTCATACTCGCTTTGGGCAAGCTCTTTCAGCTCCGCGTCATCTCCAGCCTCGGACATTTCCGAAAGCGCGCTGTCACGGTTATCCACAGCCTTTTTATATCTCTGCCAGACCTCGATAAGCGGGGTAAGACTCTTATACTCGCGCATAAGCTCGGTATAAAGCCTGTTATCGGAAACCGTCTTGGGGTCGGACAGCTTTGCGCTTATTTCATCATAGCGCGAAATTATCATTTGCAGTTTTTCTTTCATAAGCCGCTAATCCTCTGAGTATATAATCATTTGTCACCGTGTTGGACGGACTTTATGTTCTTTTCACACTTAGAACGCGCGATCATAAAGACATGACCGCATTTTTCACACTCGAGCCTGAAATCCGCCCCTACGCGCAGGACCTTCATAACATCGCTTCCGCAGACGTGTTTTTTTTTCATATGAAGCATATCGCCCACATAAATCTCCACACAATCTTTCCTTTCAGAAAATTTGCACACACATATATATGATTATATCACTTTTCGGTATTTTTTTCAATAGAAATCCTAAAAAAATTACGAAAAATTAAAAAATTAACAAAAAACTATTGACAAAACAGCTTTGCTTTGATATAATGATTAAGTTGTAGCGGTTCACTAGCTCAGTCGGTAGAGCACCTGGCTTTTAATCAGGGTGTCCCGGGTTCGAATCCCGGGTGAATCACCAGATCGGTGTACAGTGACAGTATGCGGTAAACAGCAGTTAATAAAGATTAAACACGTTTTGTTTACGAAAATACTGTTTACTTTTTACTGTCAACTGTAAACTGTTATTCGCGCCCGTAGCTCAGCTGGATAGAGCAATAGCCTCCGACGCTATGTGTCGTGCGTTCGAATCGCATCGGGCGTACCAATTTGATTTTTAATAAATTCAAATCGCGGCGCCTGTTGTTTTGAAATATATTTTGTCGGTTCGGGGAGTTTTTGCTCTCCGTTTTTTGATAATTTACGGTGAAGGTATATGGCAAACGAACATAATCTGCATAAGGGTCACAGACAACGGCTGTTGAAAAAATATCTCGAAAACGGCATTCAGTCGCTTGAAGAGCACGAGGTCCTTGAAATACTGCTGTTTTTTGCCTTTTCCAGATGCAATACAAACGAGCTGAGCCATATGCTGATCGAAAAATTCGGTTCTGTTTCACAGGTTCTTAACGCTTCTCCGAAAGAAATGACGGAAATCAATGGAGTAGGCGAGACAGCGGCGGCTCTTCTGCGTTTTCTCGGAGATTTTGTAGATACCTACGGCAGAGTCAAAGAGCCCGTTATTAAGCTCGAAGGTATTGAAAGTGTTATGACGTTCTGTCAGGAATTCTTTCCGAACGAAGACAAAGAATCCTGTCATTTTATACTGCTTGACAAAAGAAAATATCTCGCGGCGTGTCTTAATATGACGGGATGTGCTTTCAGCCTTATAAGCGTTGACTTGAAGCAGGTCATCTCAAAGGCGTTTAATGTAAACGCAAGCTCTGTTATTATCGTTCATAATCACCCTGAAGCCACCTCGGCGGCTTCAAATAACGATGTGAGATACACAAGGTCTATGGCGGAAACTTTTACGGCACTGAACATAAACGTTGTCGATCACATTATCATCGGAAACGACGGTTGTTTTTCGATGCGCAAGGCAAAACTGCTTGAAGATCTTTGGAGTTGAAAATACTATTGACAAAATCCGCGTTCACTTGTACAATATAAGTGAACGTTTTTAATTGTTGATCTTGATTTACGGAGTATTATGGAGAAATTTGAACTGAAATCCGATTATAAACCCACCGGCGACCAGCCGCAGGCAATCGAAGCGCTTTCGGAGGGTATCCTGCGCGGAGACAAGGAACAGGCGCTTCTCGGAGTAACAGGCTCGGGAAAGACCTTTACCATGGCAAATATCATCGCAAACGTAAATAAGCCCACGCTTGTACTGGCGCACAACAAAACGCTTGCGGCTCAGCTTTGCGCGGAGTTCCGCGAGTTTTTCCCGAAGAACGCTGTCGAGTTTTTCGTAAGCTATTATGACTATTATCAGCCGGAGGCTTATATCCCCACTACTGATGCTTATATCGAAAAGGACAGCGCGATAAACGACGAGATAGACCGTCTGAGACACTCGGCTACGGCTTCCCTTGCGGAGCGCCGCGACGTTATTATTGTCGCGAGCGTTTCATGCATTTACTCTCTCGGCTCGCCCGAGGATTACCGCTCGAACACTTTGTCGCTCAGAGAGGGTATGGAAATAACGCGCGACGACATTATAAAAAAGCTTGTGGAAATGCAATATGAAAGAAACGAGCTTAATTTTATCCGAAACAAATTCCGCGTGCGCGGAGATACCATAGAGATCTTCCCCGCGGGAAGCACAAGTGAAACGGCGGTGAGGGTCGAGTTCTTCGGCGACGAGATAGAAAGGCTTTCTGAGTTTGAGGTGGTTACGGGAAAAATACGCGGAACGCTCGCGCACTCGTTTATCTTCCCCGCTTCGCACTATATCATCGGAAAGGACAAAATGGAGGATGCGCTCGATGAGCTTGAAAACGAGCTTGAGGAGCGCATAAAGTTCTTCAAGGACAACAACAGGCTTATTGAGGCTCAGAGGATCGAACAGCGCACGAGATACGACATGGAAATGCTGCGCGAGATAGGCACCTGCAAGGGCGTTGAAAACTACTCGCGCGTGCTTGCGCGCAGACCTCCCGGAAGCACGCCTATTACGCTTATAGACCACTTTCCCGAGGATTTTCTTCTTATGGTCGACGAAAGCCACGTTACCCTTCCGCAGGTAAGAGGAATGTACGGCGGAGATATCGCGAGAAAGAAAAACCTCGTGGACTATGGTTTCAGGCTTCCCTGCGCGTTTGACAACCGACCGCTGAATTTTGACGAGTTTTACGAAAAGGTAAATCAGGTGGTTTTCGTTTCGGCAACTCCGGGAGAATTCGAGCGTGAAAAATCAACGCAGATAGTCGAGCAGATAATCCGTCCGACAGGGCTTTTAGACCCCGAGATAATCGTTAAACCGACCGACGGACAGATTGAAGACCTTATCTCCGAGATCAACATCCGCATTGAAAAACAACAGCGCGTTTTAGTCACGACATTGACGAAAAAAATGGCTGAAGACCTTACGGATTTTCTCGACAAGGCGGGAATAAAGGTTCGCTATATGCACCACGATATTGACACGATAGAACGAATGGAAATTATCCGCGATCTGCGCGAGGGCGAATTTGACGTGCTTGTGGGGATCAACCTGCTTCGCGAGGGTCTGGACATTCCCGAGGTGTCGCTGGTGGCTATTCTCGACGCGGACAAGGAAGGATTTCTGCGCTCGGAGACCTCGCTTGTCCAGACGATAGGGCGCGCGGCAAGAAACGCCGAAGGCACGGTAATTATGTACGCGGATTTTGTAACGCAGTCAATGGAAAGGGCTATTTCCGAGACGCTGCGCAGACGCGAGATCCAGCAGAATTACAACAAAGAACACAATATCGTCCCTAAGACTATAGTAAAGGAAGTTCGCGACGTACTCGAAATAACGCGGAAGGCTGACAAAAAGCTGAAAAAGAGCGATTACAAGAAGCTCCCGAGGCGCGAGCGCGAAAAGCTTATCGCTCAGTATACCGTCGAGATGAAGAAAGCGGCAAAGCTGCTCGACTTTGAACACGCGGCGTTTCTTCGCGATAAGATAAAGGAGCTTCAAGAATAAAAAGAGGTTTTTATGGCTAACGATAAAATTATCATAAAAGGCGCGAGAGAACATAATCTCAACAACATCGACGTCACTATCCCGAGGGACAAGCTGGTGGTGCTTACGGGAGTTTCCGGCTCGGGAAAAAGCTCGCTTGCGTTCGACACCATTTTCGCCGACGGTCAGAAACGCTATATGGAAAGCCTTTCGAGCTATGCGAGAATGTTTTTGGGTCAGATGGAAAAGCCCGACGTGGACAGCATTGAGGGGCTTTCCCCCGCTATCTCCATCGACCAGAAAACCACCTCTAAAAACCCGCGCTCTACCGTGGGAACAGTGACGGAGATCTACGACTATCTTCGCCTTATGTACGCAAGGATAGGCATTCCTCACTGCCCCGTGTGCGGAAGAGAGATAAAACAGCAGACGGTAGACGAGATAGTGGATAAGGTATTGGAGCTTCCCGAAAAGACGAAGTTTCAGATACTCGCGCCTGTGGTGAGGTCAAGAAAGGGCGAACACAAAAAGGAATTTGAAAGCGCGAGAAAATCGGGCTTTTCACGAGTGAGGGTCGACGGGATAACGTTTGACCTCAACGAAAAAATATCTCTCGAAAAAAACAACAAGCACTCAATTGAGATAATTGTAGACCGCCTTGTGATAAAGGACGGTATCCGCTCGCGGCTTGCGGAGAGCATTGAAACGGCGGGAAATCTCACAGGCGGGCTTATTTATATTGACGTTATTGACGGAGATGAGCTTCATTTTTCGCAGAGCTACGCCTGCCCCGAACACGGAGTTTCGGTGGACGAGCTTGTACCGAGAATGTTTTCATTCAACAATCCGCTCGGCGCGTGTCCCGAATGTACGGGCATAGGCAGCTACCGCAGAATAGACCCCGACCTTGTTATGCCCAACAGATATCTGTCAATAAAGGACGGCGCTATAAAGGGCTATGGCTGGACGTATGCCGAGGGTACAATAGCGGCGATGTATTTCGACGCGATAGCCGAAAGAAACGGAGTTTCGGTAGAACAGCCTATATGCGAATATCCCGACAAGGCGATCGACGAGCTTATGTACGGAACAAAGGGCGAAAAAATTCTCGTAAGACGTCCGAAAAAACAGGGCGGCGGCGAATACTACACCGAATTTGAGGGAGTGGCAAACAATCTCCAGAGGCGATATGACGAGGCTCAGGGCTGGCAGACCTACGCAAAGGACGCGCTCGACGACTTTATGAGCGACGTTGAATGTCCGAAATGCAAGGGCGAAAGGCTTAACGACACCTCGCTTTCCGTGACGGTGGGCGGGATAAACATAATGGATTTCTGCAAGATGTCGGTTTTAAACGCTCTTGATTTCGTGGACAAGCTTGAGCTTTCGGAGCACGACAGGATGATAGCGGGACAAATTCTTAAGGAAATCAAGTCGCGCTTAGGATTTCTGCGCTCGGTGGGACTTGAA
Organism: Oscillospiraceae bacterium; assembly: GCA_022508885.1. GTDB lineage: Bacteria > Bacillota > Clostridia > Oscillospirales > Ruminococcaceae > CAG-115. The sequence goes on from JAFLUG010000093.1 coordinate 6,086, forward strand.
TACCTCACGCTTTCGAGAGCGGCGGGCTCGCTTTCGGGAGGAGAAAGCCAGCGCATAAGGCTTGCTACACAGATAGGCAGCGCGCTTACGGGAGTGCTCTATATCCTCGACGAGCCGAGCATCGGACTGCATCAGCGCGACAACGACAAACTGATAGCCACGCTGAAAAGACTCCGCGACCTCGGAAACACGCTTATCGTTGTAGAACACGACGAGGACACCATGCGCGCGGCTGACTGGATAGTGGATATAGGTCCTTTAGCGGGAATACACGGCGGAAACGTAATTTACAGCGGAGACGTAAAGGGAATTTTAAAATGCAAAAACTCGGTTACGGGACAATATCTCAGCGGCAAGAAAAAAATTGAAGTACCCGAAAAGCGCAGAAAGCTCACAAAAAAATGGCTGAAAGTTATCGGAGCGGAAGAAAACAACCTCAAAAAAATAAACGTTGATATTCCCATAGGCGTTTTCACCTGCGTTACGGGAGTTTCGGGCAGCGGAAAAAGCTCGCTTGTAAACGAGATAATCTACAAAAACCTCTTCGGAAAGCTGAACAGAGGGCGCGTGAGAGCGGGAAAATTTGCGGATATGAAGGGCGTGGAAAACCTCGACAAGGTCATTATGATAGACCAGTCTCCCATCGGCAGAACGCCGCGCTCTAATCCCGCGACATACACGGGCGTGTTTACGGATATACGCGATCTGTTTTCTCAGACAAACGACGCGAAAACGCGCGGCTATACGGCGGGACGTTTTTCGTTCAACGTAAAGGGCGGGCGGTGCGAGGCGTGCGAGGGCGACGGCATTCTTAAAATCGAAATGCACTTTCTGCCGGATATTTTTGTGCCGTGCGAAGTGTGTAAGGGGCAGCGCTACAACCGCGAAACGCTTGAAGTAAAGTATAAGGGCAAAAGTATTTATGACGTTCTGGATATGACAGTCGCGGAGGGAGTCGCATTTTTTGAGAATATCCCTCGCATATACAACAAGCTGAAAACGCTTAACGACGTAGGTCTTGGGTATATCAAGATAGGACAGAGCTCTACTACCCTTTCGGGCGGAGAGGCACAGAGAATAAAACTTGCTACAGAGCTTTCAAAGCGTTCTACGGGAAAAACAATATATATCCTCGACGAGCCGACAACAGGGCTTCACTCGGCTGACGTGCAGAAGCTCATAGATATTTTACAGGCTCTCGCCGACGCGGGAAACACGGTGCTTGTCATCGAGCACAATCTTGACGTGATAAAATGCGCGGACTATATAATTGATATGGGGCCCGAGGGCGGCGACGGCGGAGGCACGGTAGTGGCAAAGGGAACTCCCGAGGAAATTGCCGAAAATCCCGCTTCTTACACCGGAATATATCTGAAGAAAATGCTGTGAGATTATTGACAAATCATCCACATTATGCTAAAATGAGTTTTGTAAGTTAAAAATTTGAAAGGACGTTTTTTATGAAGAAGTTTTTCAAGGAATTCAAGGAATTTGCCCTTAAAGGCAACGTTATGAGCATGGCTGTCGGCGTTATCATCGGCGGCGCGTTTCAGTCGATAGTTACCGCGCTGACGGCTGATTTCATAAATCCGCTTATCGCCTCAGTAGGCGGCTCTGACATCGCGGGAATGATAAGACTGCCGTGGGTCGACTACACGGGTCTCGAGCCGGAGCAGATAGAAAATCTCGCGCTTAACTACGGTCACTTTATCACCACCGTTATCAACTTCTTTATTCTCGCGCTTATCCTGTTTATGATGATAAAGGGAATGAATTCGCTTATGTCTGTAGGAAAGAAAAAGGAAGAAGAAAAGCCCGCAGCTCCTCCCGAGCCTACCAAGGAAGAGGTTTTACTTACCGAGATACGCGATCTGCTTAAAGAGAAAAAGGACTGATTACATAAATACGTTTTTGGGAGAGTACAAAAAGTCTTTGGAAAAGGGGTTTGGGGAAAAAGCCTTTCTTCAGAAAGGTTTTTC
>JAFLUG010000094.1 GCA_022508885.1 Oscillospiraceae bacterium
TATACGGGCTGCAAACGCTCCTCGCGGATATTCTTGTCGTCGGTATCCATAGCGTAGCGAACCTTTTCGATAGCAAATTCGCTTATCGCGTCGTACATATCGTGGTCGACTTCCATGCTCTCAAACGAGAACTTTTTCTTGCCAATCTGAGCCTGAATGTCCTTTATAAACGGGATAAGGCTCTTTACTATCTCGTCGTGACCCGCCATGATAGCCTTGAACATCGTCTCGTCGTCGACCTCGTTCGCGCCCGCCTCGATCATAACTACCTTCTTTTCAGAGGAAGCGACCGTGAGGTTGAGGTCGCTCTTTGCGCGCTGCTCGGCGTTTGGCATAAGAACTATCTCGCCGTCAACAAGACCCACGGAGATGCCGCCGATAGGACCGTTCCACGGAACATCGGAGATAGACACCGCGATAGACGCGCCTATCATGCCCATAATTTCGGGCGAGCAGTCGGGGTCGACTGAAAGCACCGTCATTGTAAGCGCCACGTCGTTTCTCATGTCCTTCGGAAACAGCGGACGCATAGGACGGTCAACCACACGCGACGTAAGGATAGCCTTTTCGCTCGGTCTGCCCTCGCGCTTTAGAAAGCCGCCGGGTATCTTTCCGACAGAGTACAGCTTTTCCTCATAATCCACCGAAAGCGGGAAGAAATCCACGCCGTCGCGGGGCTTGGGAGAAGCTGTCACGTTTACCATAACCACGGTCTCGCCGTAAGTCACCCAGCAGGAGCCGTTCGCGAGTCCGCAGACCTTTCCGGTCTCGACCTTTATCTCTCTGCCGGCAAACATTGTTTTAAACACCTTGTAATTTTCAAACATTGCCCATTTTTCCTTTCACTAAAATTTTTGAATTTCCTGAAATTTTCGGGCGAACAGCAATAAATTCAATTTACGGCTTCCCGCAAACTCAATTTATTGCCCACCCGATAAACTCCTAAAAACAGTTATCAGCAGTCGGTCATTCTGACCGACTGCCAATAGCGCCGTTTACTTACTTTCTCAGACCCAGCTTCGCAACTATCGCGCGGTAACGCTCGATGTCCTTCTTCTGAAGGTAAGCCAGAAGGTTTCTTCTGTGACCTACCATTTTGAGAAGACCTCTCGTGGAGTGGTGATCCTTCTTGTGGACCTTGATGTGCTCGGTCAGCTCTTCGATCCTCTTGGTGAGAATCGCAATCTGAACCTCGGGAGAACCCGTGTCGCCGTCGTGAAGTCTGTTGGCTTCGATAACGGCCGTTTTTTCTTCTTTTCTTAACATATTTACACCTCTTTCAAAATATTTCCGACAATCACAGTAAAGGGAACCGGTGCTTCTCATAATGAGCATTTTCCGCAGTCCGTGAAAGCGGTATCATACACGCGGGCCTTTCCCGCGCGCAACATGATTATTATAACACAAAAAAACGCCTTTGTAAAGTACTTTTTTTAAATTTAATTTATAATTCGTAATGCGTAATTATTATGTGTAATTATTTTTGTGATTGTTATTAGCAAGGAGAATTACTGTGTGTTAATTACAGACCACTGATTACATATTGTAAATTATATCAGAGCTTCGGGATAAACCTTAATTACGCGCTACGCATTAAGAATTACGCATTATTCGTACAGGTTTCTTACGCTGTCGCGGATGACAAGCTTGCCGGTCACAAGTGTTCTGCCGCGGAAATAGTTTTTGTCGTGTATTTTGTTCAGTATGATATCCACCGCCTCTGCCGCCATTCCCGCGCAGTTTACGTCTACCGTCGTAAGGTGAGGGGTGGTCATTGACGAGTAGATGTGGTTATCGTAGCCGGTTATGGAAATATCCTGGGGCACAAGGCAGTTTTCCTCGCGAAGCTGGTTTATGAGGTTAAACGCGCTTTCGTCGCAGGCGCACACAAACGCCGACGGCAACTCGTCGGGCAGCGCGAAGGTCTTATACAGCTCTCCGGAGCTGTTTCTGTCCCGTATTATCCACTCCTGATGAAGCGGAAGATTTTTTTCCAGAAGCGCCTTGTAAAATCCGAGAAACCTGTCCTGAACACACGGCGAGCCCTCGGTGTTTCCGAGAAAGCCGATTTTTTTGTGGCCGTTTGATATAACATAGCTTGTCAGCTGATAGGTCCCGTAAAAGCTGTCCGAAAGCACTATCTCTGCGTTTTCGCGGTTTCCGTAATAGTCGAGGAAGACCATTGGTACATAGTACTGCGAAAGCCTGTCTATATAGCTGTCGGAAAACTGACCAAGCAGGATAAGCCCGTCGACCTTTTTGTCCGTCAGAGAGTTTGGTATCTCATTCGGCAGGGCGGGAGCATCGTTTATTACCTCGAGCATCCCGTAGTAATTCTTTTCCTGAAGCAGTTCGACAATGTGTTTGTATATCGTCCAGTAAAACGCCGAAGGTTCGCTTATAAAGCGCTTGGGCGCGATTATTCCGATGTTATAGGTAAAGCCGTCCTTTGCGGAATGGGTGTTTGTATGAAGGCTGTAGCCCATTTCCGAGGCTTTGCGCTTGATTTTTTCCCTAAGCTCGTCGCTTACGCCCTCGCGGTTTCCGAGAGCTTTTGACACAGATACGGTGCTTATGTTCATAGCCTTTGCTATGTCGCTCATTGTAACGTTCTTTTTTATCATCGCGTTTTTCCTTTCGCACTGTATTTTCCGATAAACGTTTTTCTAAGTTATATTTTAAGTTAAAAGCCCTTGTTTGTAAATTAACTTTTTAACCAAATTTTTTAATTGTTTTTGTATATATTAACATATAGTTGTGTTTTGGAAGAAATTTACGCTTTAAGATGAATTACTATTGAAAAAAACAGTTGATTGTGGTATAATGAATAGATGATGAGTTGTTAAGGAGATGTAAGCAAAATGCAGATTCCGAAAAGGATCGCGGGTACGCTTATAAACGCCCTCAAAGGCGGAGTTGTGCCGCGCGTGGGCTTGGGATATATCGCCGTCGGAAGAACAAATGAGATAAACGCGCTGTTGCATGACGTTTCCATTGCCGAGGACGGAGGAGCGTTTTTTCGGTTTGTAGTGGGAAAATACGGCTCGGGAAAGAGCTTTCTTATGCAGATAATGCGCGCGAACGTTATGGACAGAGGTTTTGCGGCGGCTGACGCCGATCTGTCGCCCGAGCGCAGGCTTATGGGCACAAAGGGGCAGGGGCTTGCCACCTACCGCGAGCTTATGCGCTCGCTTTCCGTAAAGGCAAAGCCCGACGGCGGGGCTTTACAGCTTATCCTTGAAAAGTGGATAGACGGTATAAGAAGCGAGGTAATAGCCGAAGGAACTCCGCGCGAAAACACATTTTTCGACAGCGCGGTAGAGAAAAAGATATACGAGAAGATCAATACTCTCAACGACATGGTGCACGGTTTTGATTTCGCGGCGGTCATCTCGGCGTATTATCACGGCTTTGCCGAGGGAAACGAAACGCTTTCGACAAACGCGGTAAAGTGGCTGAGGGGAGAGTTTTCGACCAAGACCGAGGCAAAAGAGGCGCTCGGCGTAAACGTTATTATTTCCGATGATAACTGGTACGATTATATAAAGCTTATGACGGCGTTTCTTGTAAGCGCGGGGTATAAGGGGCTTGTCGTGATGATAGACGAGCTTGTCAATATAATGAAGATACCGCATTCGGTCACGCGGCAGTATAATTATGAAAGAATTCTTATGATGTACAACGACGTTATGCAGGGCAAGGCGTCGCGTCTGGGCATAATCATGGGCGGCACGCCGCAGTGCGTCGAGGACAACCGTAGGGGAGTTTTCAGCTATGAGGCGCTGCGCTCGAGACTCGAGCGCGGAAGATTCGCCACAGACGAAACGCACGATATGTTAGCGCCTATCATCAGATTAGACCCGCTGACGTATGAGGAGCTTACGGTGCTTACCGAAAAGCTTTCGGAGATACACGCGGTGTTGTATGAATACGAGTCGAAAATAACTCTCGAGGACAGGATATTTTTTGTGAAAACGGAGTTTGAGCGAGTGGGAGCTTCGACTAATATCACTCCCCGTGAGATGATAAGGGATTTCATAGAGCTGTTGAACATCGCGTATCAGAATCCCGACAAAACGCTCCCTCAGCTTATGGGCGCGGAGGATTTTAAGTTTTCCGAGGGCGAAAACGCGGACAATGCCGAGGGCTTTGAGGATTTTGAGCTGTAAAGCGGAAGGGAAAAGCTATGAGAATAAAAGCAATTGTCATCACTCTCGCTTCGGCGCTTTTGCTTTGCGGATGCGCGGATCTGAACGACTATCTTATTGATAGGTTTCAATCATCAAAGCCGGAAAGCTCTTCGGACAGCAACGAAAGCCATGTGAGCAACGAAAGGAATTTCGGCTATTGGGACGTGGGCGACGGTCTGCTGATAGCGGATTATCACGGAATAGAAGAAGACGTCGTGATTCCCGAAACCATACACGGAAAGCAGGTTCTCGGAGTTAATTCCAACGTCTTTGAGCATAATGTTTTTATAAAGCGTATTACGCTCCCCGAAGGTGCGGTGCTTATTGACGAATGCGCATTCAGCGATTGTATCGAGCTTGAGGAAGTTACTCTGCCCGAAAGTATGCGTGAAATTTACATGGAAGCATTTGCCGACTGCAAAAAGCTTTCAAAGATAAACATTCCTTCGGGGATAAAATTCATTTCCTATGACGCGTTTTCGGGCTGTGAAAATATAAAGGCTGAATATAAAGGTAAAATATACGATTATGACCATATTGTCGAGCTTTGTGATTTGGTACACGGTATAACTTGAAAGGAGTACAAAAATGGCACAGATAATTGACGGAAAAGCCGTTTCGGCGGCGATCAAAGAGCAGGTGCGCGACGAGATAGCGCGCGACAACATAAAGGCGGGTCTGGCGGTGGTCATCGTCGGAAACGACCCCGCAAGCAGAGTCTATGTAAACAACAAGAAAAAAGCCTGCGAGTTCTGCGGGATACAGAGCTTTGAGTACGCTCTACCCGAGGAGACCTCCATGCAGGAGCTTTTGGAGCTTATCGACACACTTAACAATGACAAAAACGTAAACGGCATCCTCGTTCAGCTCCCGCTTCCGAAACAGCTCGACGAAAAGGCAGTAATCGAGCGCATCTCGCCGCAGAAGGACGTAGACGCTTTTCATGAGACAAACGTGGGAAAGATAATGATAGGCAACTACTCGTTTTTGCCGTGTACGCCCGCGGGCTGTATGGAGCTTATCCACAGCACGGGAATTTCCGTTTCGGGAAAGGAATGCGTGGTGATAGGGCGCTCGAATATCGTCGGAAAGCCCATGGCTATGCTGCTGCTGCATGAAAACGGAACGGTAACTATCTGCCACAGCAGAACAAAGGACTTGGCGGAAGTATGCAGAAGGGCGGATATTCTTGTAGCTGCCGTAGGAAAACCGAATTTCGTAACGGCTGACATGGTAAAAGAGGGCGCGATCGTTATCGACGTGGGAATAAACCGCCTCGAAAACGGAAAGCTCTGCGGCGACGTAAAGTTTGACGAGGTAAGCGAAAAGGCGGGCTGGATAACTCCCGTGCCGGGCGGAGTAGGACCTATGACGATAGCGGTTCTGATGAAAAACACGCTTACGGCAGCGAAATTGCAGAATAAGACGTGAGAAAATGAACAATAACGGTAATTCAAAGACGTTTTTAAGCAGCGCGATAATACTGACGATAGCTCTCGGGGTCATCATTTATTTCATGAACGAGTGGGGAGTTGTACAGGTGATTATCGTAGTTCTTGTCGCGGTTCTCGCGGCGGGACAGTGGGCGCTGTTTTTCTATCTGAGGAAAAAATAAAAAAGGAGAAGGACAATGAGAAAGACCAAGATTATCTGCACTATAGGACCGGCAAGCGAAAACGAGGAAGTTCTGCGCGAAATGTGCCTTGCGGGAATGAACGTCGCGCGTCTCAATTTTTCCCACGGCACACATCCCGAGCACCTGAAGAAGATAGAGCTTGTGAAAAAGGTGAGAGAGGAATTAGACCTCCCCATTGCGATAATGCTCGACACGAAAGGTCCAGAGTACCGCATAGGAACGTTTGAAAACCATAAGGCGGTCTTAAAGGACGGAGACGTGTTTACATTTACCGCCGAGGACTGCGAGGGAAATAACGAGCGCGTTTCGGTAAGCTATAAGCACCTCGCCGAGGAAGTGAACATCGGCGACACTATCCTCGTGAATAACGGACTGCTCAATTTCAGGGTGAAAGAGATAAGCGGAAGCGACGTTATCTGCGACGTTGTTGTCGGCGGGGAAATATCGGACAGAAAGAGCATGAATTTCCCGAACCACGTTTTAAAGGGCGATTATCTCAGCGACCAGGACAAGTCGGATATTCTGTTCGGGATAGAAAACGGAGTTGATTATGTCGCCGCCTCGTTTGTTTCAACAAAGAACGACATAAAGAGCCTGCGCTCGTTTCTGAATGAAAGCGGCGGCGAGGATATAGACATCATCGCGAAGATAGAAAACCGCTCGGGCGTTGACAACATCGACGATATCTGCGAATACGCGGACGGCATTATGGTAGCGCGCGGAGATCTGGGCGTTGAAATTCCGTTTGTCGAGGTGCCTGCTATACAGAAATATCTGATAAAAAAGTGCAGACTGCTCGGAAAGCGTGTAATTACCGCAACAGAGATGCTCGAATCAATGATAGAAAAGCCCCGTCCCACGAGAGCGGAGATATCTGACGTGGCAAACGCGGTTTACGACGGCTCGTCGGCGATAATGCTCTCGGGAGAGACCGCCGCGGGAAAATATCCCGTTTTGGCTGTAAAAAACATGGCGGAGATAGCCGAAAGCACCGAAAAGACAATAGACTATACAAAGCAGTTTGCCACGACTGAGTATGTCATCAAAAACAATCTCGACGCGGTATCCCACGCGACCTGCGCGATGGCGGTGGACACCAAGGCGAAGGGCATTGTGATAAGCTCGCTTTCGGGAATGACCGTAAGAATGGTAAGCCGCTTCAGACCGCCGACGGACATTATCGGAATGACCACCTCGGAAAAGGCTTGGAGAAAACTGAATCTGAGCTGGGGAGTTACTCCCGTGCTGAGCGAGGAATTCAACTCGGTAGACGTTATGTTCTATCATGCGCTTCAGCACGCGAAAAAGCACTTCGGGCTTGTCAAGGGCGACAACGTTGTCCTTACGGGCGGACAGACGAGCGGCAAATCGGGAAACACCAACAACATAAGGCTTGAGCAGGTTTGATTCAATGCGTTTTTTTAGAATCTCCGCCAAGACAACGTTATCTCGAAGCGTGAAATTTCAAAAATCAATCGGCACAGCGGAGCGTAGCTCGGCTGTGCCGATTGGATAGCGAAATGCGACGAAGGAGCATTGAGCGGTTTTAAATCTCCGCCAAGACAACGTTATCTCGAAGAGTGAAATTTCAAAAATCAAGCGGTACGTCGGAGCGAAGCTCGGACGTACCGCTTGGATAGCATAACGCGCCAAAGGCACGTTATGCGGTTTTGAAATTTCAAATTAAAATAAGGAATGTGAAATTATGCTGAAATTCATATGCTACCCAAAATGTACTACCTGTCAGAAAGCGAAAAAATGGCTCGACGACAACGGCGTTGAATACGAGCTTAGGGATATCAAGCTCGATAACCCGACGCTTTCGGAGCTTGGCGATTGGTATAAAAAGAGCGGGCTTCCGCTTAAAAAATTCTTTAACACAAGCGGAGTGCTGTATAAATCGCTGGACTTAAAAAACAAGCTTCCCGAAATGACTGAGGACGAGATGTTAAAACTTCTCGCTGGCGACGGAATGCTGGTAAAGCGCCCGCTGCTTATCGGCGAGGATTTTGTGCTGGTCGGCTTTAAACAGCCCGAATGGGAGAAACAGTTGAAGAAATAAACAGTAAAAACGCCCCTTTAAAAGCGGGATAGCGCCAAAGAAGTATTAGGGGGCGTCACGACAGTGGAGATATCTCGTCTGTATGATGGGCTTTGTTAGATAAATCGGGATTTGAAAGAGGGACGGCGGATATGGCAAAATATATAATAAAGTTTGACCCG
>JAFLUG010000095.1 GCA_022508885.1 Oscillospiraceae bacterium
ACGGTAAGACCGTTCCATACAAGGTCGATAGTCTTGGATTTAAGCTCCATTTCCTTTTTGCTCCACTCGATAGGCTGGAACTTTGGCTCAACACCAAGTCTTTTGCAGACCTCTGTGGTAAAATCGGTCTCAAAACCGGTAAGCTCACCGCTGTCGTCCTTGTAATTCATCGGCATATTGTATGTAATGCCAACTACCAGAGTCCCTTTGTTTTTGATGTAATCCCAATCGGAATCGCCCGAGCTTTCGCAGCCGCAAAGTCCCAAGCACATTGCCGCGCACGCCAGAATAGCCAGAATTTTCTTTTTCATTGTAATTTTCCTTTCCTTTAATTAACGTTCTTTTACTTGTAAAGCCGATTTATTTTGTTATCGCAGTAAAGCGTTTCAGCTTTTTCGTATATCATTTTAACACATCTTTGTTTTTTTGTCAATCACTTGCAAAGCTTTCTGTGATTTTTTAGGACAATAGCACAATTATTCTGAGGTATTCACTGATAAATTCTTACGCTAGCACATTATGCCCTTATTTTTTTTACCCGGAGAGAAACGACGAGTGCCGCAGCGAATACCGCAACAAGCAAAGTCTGCTCCGAAGCATCGCCCGTAGGCGGATTATCCGTGTTCGGCTGTTCCGAGTCATCGGGAGAAAGGTCATCGGATGAAGACTCATCGGAGGAAGGTTCATCGGAGGAAAGGCCATCAGCGTTCACCAAAAAGCCGAAGCGATAGTTGCCCTCGTTTGTGACAACAGTACCCGCTCCCGAATAGTTGTTGACATACACGGGCTTGCCGTCGGCGCATTCTTTAATGCTGAGCGTGTGCGCGCCGCGGGTAAGCGTTACCGTGATATTTCCGTTTTTGTCGGTCGTGTATTTCTTAGACTTCCCGCCGTCTGTGCTGAGCGTGACCCTCGCGCCGGGGATGGCGGTCCCGCCGTCCTCCGCGGACAGCACGGGGATACTTACGGTATATGTTTCGGGAGACTTGTCGCCCGTGATCGATATGCGCGGCTCACTTTTATAGTTCAGCGCTGCGCCGCCCTCAGTCAGGGACAAGATATGATCCACTATGACCTGATCCTCGCCGCCCATCTCGCCCAGCTTCCTGGCGCCGATGCCCGAAAAATAAGCTCCCACATAGTTGTTGGTCGAAAGCAAAAGCTTGGTATCAGTGTCTGCTCTTGACAATTCCGTGCCGTCAGCAAGCGTTGCCGAAGTCACCTTAGCGCCGACCGCTGCGGCGGGATCGAAGCTGTATGTAAACCCGCTCACTTGCATAAAGCTGCCGTTGTGCTTCTGAAAAAGGAGCGTTCCTGTGTCGTCCTGACCTGTGAATGTGTTTAACCCTTCCTCAAGTGCCGCATAGATCTGTGCGGGAGTGACCTCTAAAACTTCGACAACATTGCCGTGATTGAAAGCGTTCAGCACGTCACCGCGAGTAACCTTGCCCATAGGCAATGTAGCGGATATACCGCCGCCGTTCGTAACAGCGACCACGGGAAGATCTATCTTGTTCTGCTCCGCGAACATTTTCGTCGAAGCGGCAAACGCATCGGTGACCAGATCGCCGTAGCTTGTTTCCACTACACGCGGCTCGGCGAAATCCCAATATATGTATCCGCCCCACAGCGGTATTTTATTCTCGCAGAGTATCATGTCCAGGATCTCCGACTGTGCAGCATTTATCTCATCCAGTGCGGTCTGTACCTTTGCTGCCGCAGCTTTACCCGCGTCGGTCAGAGTATACCCCATCGCGGCGGCATGATCAAGAAGAGTTCCCTTTGCGCTGAAAGTGCCGTCCGCGAATGTCAGTTCGATCTTGCCGAGCGCGGTAAAGTGCGTGCCTGTCTGTATAATGGGTATAGAAACGCCGTTTCGCTCATACGGGTCCTGTTCTACGGTGTGACTGTGGCCGTCCACCACCGCTGCGACCTCCGCCAGCTCCTCATTGCTGAGTGCGTCCAACAAAACCGCGCTTGTGCAGTCGGAATCCTCTTCAACATTGCCCAAGTGACAGATGATAATGACAGCGTCGGTCTCGTCCGCCAACGCTTTTATCTGCTCTTTGGCGGCGGCTATTTCGCTGCCAAACTCAACGCCGGTCAGTTTGGCAGGGTTGACAGACACCGCGGTGTGGGCGGTAGTGATACCGATGAAGCCGATAGTCTTACCGCCAACCTCAACCACTGTACTTCCCGGGAGCAAAGACTTTCCATCCTTCTTCACGTTCGCGCTCATAATGGGGAAATCTGCCGCTTCGGCATTAGACAGCAGACGCTCTGTTCCGTAGTCGAACTCGTGGTTTCCTGCAGCCATCGCATCATATCCCGCCGCGTTCATCAGCTGTATAACGCCCTCGCCCTGCGAGACTGTGGCAAATGACAAGCCGTTTGTAGCATCGCCCGCGTCCACAAGCAGCGCATTCGGCGTGGAAGCCTTGATCGCCGCCGCCTGAACAAGCCCAATCGCGGTATCACTGTTCTCCACCGCGCCGTGCACATCGTTGGTGGTGAAGATCGTTACCGTCACCGCGTTTTCCGCTGCAAGCGCGCTCACAGGCAGCAGAGACAGCGTTACCGCGGCACAAAGAAGCAGCGACAAAAGTTTCTGTTTCAAATCCATAATATATCTCCTTAATGTTATCCATTGTTATCTGAAACCAAATTAAAGTATACAGTATAAATTCGTATTTGTCAAGGTTTTCTCCGGAATTTGTAATAAAATTACTGTAAAACAACCTGTTTTCTTCCCGAGCAGTACAAAGACTAAGGCGCGTATGCGGTGAAAATCGGCGCGGCAGTGCTTCTGTACCACGGACGAAACGTCGGCAAGGTATATCCCGGCTCAAAGCTGCTCATCGAGAAATGCTTTTCATCAAGACCTCGGCAAACGTCGGAAGTGTGCGTTCAAATGTCGCGGCAATTATCTGATCTGATACAGCAACCACAATATTAAATCCCGCATATCCGATCATTCGGATATGCGGGATTTTTTATTTGCCTGTTTGTCGCCGCCGAAAGGAATTATTTGGCTTTTCTTCTCTTGATAAATGCGAAGATAACTGCCGCTATGCCGCCAACAAATATTACAGCCGCAACAGGTATAACCGGTTCAACGCCCGTATAAGGATTGTTCGGGGATGTCGGGCTTGAGGAATCGGAGGCGTCGTCATCGTCGGTGTCGGGAGAAGGGGAAGAGCCTTTTACTTCTGTTGTCAGCAGATAGTGGCTGAAATGAGTTGTCCTAAACTCAACGATCATCTTCTCCTTGTCAACCGTTGCCTTCATTTTCGTATAGCCGCCGTTGTCATCTACATAATAAACGTAGATCTTCGACGCGCTGACAAATGACTCGGGCAAGGGCAGTCTTACGGTCACTGTGCCGTCAATATGTATCTCGATGCCGTTTTTGTCAAGGAACTTTAGGTCGTAAAGAACTTCATTACCGCTTGACTTAAGCACCTCTGCCGAGAACTTTACCTCTTCGGGGTCTACACCCTCGGGAAGCGCGTCCTTCGGAAGCACTACCTCAACGTTGTTAGTCTCACGCTCAATAACGTCGGGATCTTCGGGAGCGTTGGGATCTTCAGGATCTTCGGGATTGGGCTCCTCGGGGTCCTCGGGGTCTTCGGGATCCGGTTCGCTTTCGGTTTCGAGGAGAAGTTTCCTTGCCTGGAGCTCTTCTGCCCAACTGCCGAGGAACGCCTTGATATTGATCTCCGTGCCGTCAGCAAGAACAGGCTTGGTCAGATATGCCGCCCAATTCGCTCTGCTTGCCGAGTTATCCTCACCGCTAAGCTCAATGGTCCCGTACTCGTACATATACGGCGACTCTCCTCCGAGAGAAGAAAGCCAGCCCGCGGGAAGAATGAGCGACTGTCCGCTTGCGCTTGTGTGGTTGGTCGTTTTGATGGTGGTTCTGAAGAATACTACTTCGGAGGTGTTCGCTTTCCAGGGACGGCCGAAATAGCCGGGCTTTGAGCGCATTGTGGAAGCGGTATCAACGTTGGGAGTTGTGGAGGTTATCGTGCACTCATACATGAGATAACCTCTGCCGGAGTCCTGCTGAGGAGCGGTGATATAAGCAACGTCATTTTTGTTGGTATCGCTTGTGTTCATAACAAGATTGCACTTGTAGAATACCGCGATCATTCCGCCGAAGATATAGTCCGTTCCGCCGAGAATATCGCACTCGTGGAAAGCAGCCTTGACGTTCTTATCGCCGTAAAGGGTATCCTGTCTGCCGATGAATTTGCAGTTTATAAATACCGACTTGTCGGCCGCGATAGCCAGTGCCGCCGCTCTTTCAACATAGTCCTTATCCTGAACGCTTGTATCGCCGGCAGGCAGATCCGCGCGCGCCGGTCCGTTTTGTGGCTCCTTGGCCTTACTGGTCTTAACCACGATATCCTCGGCTGCCTTCTTGGAAATATACTGGTTGAAGGAGTTCTCGAATACGATTCCGTTAGCCTCAAAGCCGTTTGCCTTTACAACTACCGTAGCGTTCCAATAAGAACCGTTTGTCGTTCCGTCGCCTGGGTTCGCGGTAGTGAAACTGCCGTTTGCCTTGTTTGCCGCGAGAATGTCCGCGTGCCACTTGCAGTCAGGGCCCATGCTGTAATAGTTATATCCTGTGCCGTAGTAGGAAGTTATTCTTACAACATTATCGCCGATATCAACGCCCTTGTTGATGATATCAAGGCTTGAATTCTTGCCCGCCGCGTTTATGAGGGAAACATTAGGAACGCTGATAACAAGCATTTCCTCATAGTCGCCGGGGTCGATAACTATCTCAACTCTCTCATTGTTCGGTCTGTCCATTTTAGCCACAGCCGCGAGAGCGTCGTTTATAGTCTGATAATCCTTGTCAACGCCGACGGTTATTCTGTTCTTGGCTTCAACCGCGGTAGTTACCGAGATGCTGTTGAAATAGGTCTCACTTGTAACCTTTATGGTAAGATAGCCGTCATCTTCCGCGGTTACGCGAACAACGTCGGTTTTGGTCGTGCTGCCCGTACTGTTTTCGGTGGTGTATGGCTTGCCGTTGATCTCAAAACCAGCCTTATAGCAGTATGTGATAGCTACAAGCTGTCCCTTTGTTACAGGTACATTGACCTCGCCGCCGCTGCTCACAAGGAGGTAGGTTTTGTTCTCAGACGCGCCGCTGATCTTAAGACCGAGATAGTGCGCTCCGTCTGCATCCATTCCGGGATTGCCGCCTGCTTCCGCAGTAGTGTTATACTTCGAGAAATCCCATTCGCTTATCGGCTCGAATGCGATCTCCTTTGTTGCAGGCGCACCCTCAACTTTAAGGTCGGAGGTGAGCTTCTGAACTACGGGAGCTACGCCCGTGTTTTTAACAACTACGGAATACTGTCCGTTTCTGAGCTGAATTGTATCGCCGGGGTTAAAGGTATAAACATATCCGTCTTCAATATTTGTAAAGACGAGTGTCGCCTTCGCCTGCGCTTCGGCGGGAAGGTCTTTATAGCTGACGGTTACGCCATAAACGGACTTTTTGCTGAAAGCGATAGTCTGTGATGTGCCGCCGGTTTCGCTTAGCGTCGTTGTCGTAAGGTCATAGTCGTTTATGCCCTTTCCGCTTGCCACAACATCATAGGTTACGCCGTCCTCAAGCTTAACGGTATACGAACCGTCTGCGGTTTTCTTGACCTCGGGAATGTAGCTCGCGCTTTCGTTCACGAATTCAAGCTCGAGGTTTTTGAGTGTTTCCGCGTCGTCAATGCCGGAGATCGTAATTGTAACCTCCGTAAGAGCAACCTGCTCGATCGTGATATTTGCGTTGGTTATATCCGCGCTTCCCTTCGGAACCTCAAGTGTCTTCGGGGCTGAAATAATATATCCGTTTGCGTCTACGAGCGAGAGGTCGTAGGTGTAGTTGTCGTAAAGCTTAACGCTGTAAGAGCCGTTAATGACCGTCGCTTCTTTTACCGCTCCGGATTTCTGGTTGGTAAAGCTTATCTTGTAGCCGCTGTTTATGCTCGACGGAGCAGTTACCGATCCGCTTACGGTCACGGGATTGGTGTGCTCTCTAAGGAGTCTCCATACATAAAGCTTTTCATCTTCGGAATAAAGCTTATACTTACCGTACTCGGAAGCATAGAATTTTACTATATCACCTGATTGCTTAGCGACCTGCTTCTTAGGTTCTCCTCCGCTCGGAGGTACCAGGCAGAGCGTGGAATCCGTTTTGTTTGCGTTTGCGTAAACCGTAAGGATATCGCCCTCAAACAGCTCGATCTCCAGGTAAACCTCGGATGTTGATCCGGAATTTGAGTAAAGCCAGCCCTCAAGCACTTGACCGTCCGCAAATGTTTTAGGACAGCTATTGGCGTCATATCTCGTTATAGCCGTATTGGATGTTCTTATTCTGTGACCTGTCTTATTGCTTGGTGTTACAAAAGACATCTCGTCGTCTCCAAACGAGGTGTTCATGCTCACACCTGTAGAACCCGCAACTGTGCCTTCCGGATACCAACTGTTGATTATATCCGCATTCAGCTTATTGATATAGGTAGCGGTATCAAGCTGCTTGCCGCCGAAATCCCATACGTCGATTTTTGTGGGATCGTCGGGTCTTTCCTCGGGCTTTTCTTCTTCCGATTTATCTTCGATAGGCTCGGCGATTATGGCATGTATGTATATCTTATCACCAAGCGTGACAACAAGAGTAGTTGCTTCGCCCTTGTACTCGAAAACCAACTCGCCTGTGCCTTTGCCGTCATAACAGCCGGTTTTGGACTTCTTTGTTGCCGTATAAGTTCCGTTCTTGTCCTTAACTGTAACATCAGTTTGAGTGGAGTGCTGACAGTCGCCTACAATAAGCTTTGTTGAACCCGCAACCTTAATCTCAAAAGAAAGACCTGCTCCAAATTCAACTCCGTGTGAAGCATCGTTATATCTGTATGATCCGGTACCCGGAAGGATCTTCAGAATCCCACCGTCTGCAGAAATCTCGGTTTTTGCGTTGTTCGCTGTTGTCGGAACAACCGAACCGTCTGTGAAATCCCATTTATAAGTCTTGCCCGCCTCAGGCTCTACTTCGGGCACGATAGGCTCAGCAGAAACATAAGGGACATATGATGAACCGGAGAAGCTTATAACGAGCGTTGTCGCTTCACCTGTATATGTAAACGACAATGTGGCTCCTTGATGATAACAGCCTGTTTTACCGGTCTTTGTTTCCTTATAACCGTTGTTCTTAGCCGAAACTGTTACCTCGGCAGCGCCCCATTGGCAATCGCCTACAGTCAGCTTTGTCGGACCGGGAACTACTACCTCAATAGTGTGGTCGCCGCTTACAACAACGCCATGGCTCGCATCTCCATTGAGCGCAAATGTAGAGCTCGATACAGCTTTGATTGTAAGGTTTCCGCTTACAAAGTCTACTGCGCCATTGGTTTCCGATGTAACAAGAGTACCTTTCGTGAAATCCCATTCTTCTTTTCCGCTTGCCGCTGCTGCCCATGCCTTAGACATAACAAAGCCGCTCGGAATAATTGCGGTTATCGCCAGAGCCAGTATGCACAGCAAAGCGATAACCTTTGTTGCTTTTGTTTTCAAAAGCATAAAAATACCCTCCCATTCATAAAATCAAGTTCGGCGAAGTATAAACTTCCCCACTATAGTAATTCTAACCTTTTTATTTCACAAAGTCAATACTTCTTTCACGATTTTGTATAAAGTGTTGCTTTTTGGCACTATATTTGGTTAAATTCAACAATCGGTTGACGTCTAACAACAAAAGCCACACACGTCCGGCAGTCACGAACGCATTTGGCTTGCAATAAACTGTTTTACTGTGTTCTTTCAATTGACAGCTAAGCTTGTTCAGCAGCTCCGCGTTTCCATGACCAAGCGGATACCAGCACTCCAACTTAA
>JAFLUG010000096.1 GCA_022508885.1 Oscillospiraceae bacterium
CCCCCCCCCCCCCCCCCCCCCCCCCCCACAATATATCAAGGCATCTCAATATCCACAGGCTTTGCTATATCCCCGCGAAGCGTATAGTCCACAAGCACTCTTATGCCGTCTTCTTCGGGATAATAGCGCTCGTTTGACGTTACTATCTCGAAATCACTATAGAAATTCTCCACAAAAAGACTCATTTGTTTTTTAAGCTCCGAAACGCACGCTTCGGGGCTTCTTTCTATCTCCCTTTCGACATACGCGGTATATATCGCCGTCCTGATCTTTACGTTTCCGTTTAATATGAGCCTTGTTTCCTCGGAGTACAGCGAATTTTCCGCAGACTCGCTCCCGAAAAACAGCGGATATTCGTCGTCTCCGAAAATCAGATAGTCAAACCGCTTTTGTTCTCCCTCTGCGCGCTGAACGGTTTCACGGTAGGGCACGAAAAATTCCTGCGTCTCGGTAAATTCTCCGATTATCTCCGCGTCGGAATGGATAAACATGATGTTGTCGCCGCCGTCGTGGACAACTCCCGAAACAAGCAGATCTCCCGCGTTTACACCGCTTCCGACGGTTACCATCGAGCCGCCCTTTCTCACCGTCTGCGAAACTATCACCGCCGAGCGCGAGGCTACTATATTCCGAGGTTCTGTACCCTCTATTTCGGGCACGTCGATCCCCTTATGTACCTCGACCTTCAGCCTGAAGCCCTCGCAGGAAACGTCCGCCCACGCGCACCCCGGGACCTCAAGCATTATACGCTGCTCCGCCCGGGAAAAATCTATGTCCGAAATACTTGTTCCTATTTTTATCCCGCACTCCTCCAATATCGGGTTTATCTCCAAAGGGATAGCCTCGCCGTCGTAGCTTATATCCAGAACCCTTGTCTGCATAATGGAGATTATCAGTATAAACGCGAGAAGCCCCGCGTAAAGCCCGCTTCTTGTGCGGTATCTGTACAGTGTAAAATACAAGCCTCTGCGCTTTCCCGCGCGTATTTTCACGCCGTTTTTACGCGCAAGCGACGCTGTTTTGTAGTAATCGAACGGCGAGACCTCGCCGCTTATTTCCGCGCCTGAAAAACGAAGCTTTCTTACGGGAATACCGCTTTCGAGAAGGTCCGAAACAAGGTTTTCCTGAAACCCGCCTATGCCCGAAAAGCCGACTGTTCCAAACAGCAGATCGGAGCGTCTGTCATCGTTCATTTTACTTCACCAAGCCTTTCGTACTGCCATCCGAGAAGTCCAGAGACGAGATCTTGCCCGTTATCTTCACGCCGCCCACTCCGAAATTTTCGAGCGTAAGCGGAGTTCCCGAAACACGGATATCCGCCCCGCAGACTCCGAGAGTTATAAACTCATTGTCGCAGGACAAGACCTTTCGGCAGTTTTCCACATAAATTTCGGCATTGTCGGTATTTCCATTCAGCTTTACCGTTATAACGCATTCGCGGGATGAAAGCTCATCAAGCTCTATAAGCTTTTCATAGAGCAGCCCCATAAAACATCACCTCTTAGAAGTCAGAAGTCAGAAATAAGGTACTTGTCTATTGTATGCCGCCGTCCTGCCAAAAAGAACAAACGCGCCCGGAAAAACCGAGCGCGTTTTACTTTCAAAAAACTGACTGTTTCTAACCTCTTACCTCTAACTTCTGACTTCTATCAGGTGCTTCCCGTATCCTCCGAAAGCACAACGTCTATTTTCACCGTGTTGTTTCTGTAGCTGCCCTCGCGGATAACGGTAAGAGTTACTGTGTCACCGGGATTCTTTGTGGCAAGCATCTTGGAAACTTCTTCCGTGACGGGCTCTCCGTCGATTTCGATTATAGTATCTCCTACTCTGAGGTCGCTTTTCGCGACTTCAAGCGAATCGTCTATCGACCTTACCAGAACGCCATGCGGAATTCCGTATCGCTGTGCATAACTCTCAGAAATAAACTTGTAGGTTATCCCGAGAATAGCCCTGCCCGAAACATAGCCCTTCGCTATAAGGTCGTCGATCACGCTCTTCGCGTCGTTTATCGTAATGGCAAAGCCGAGGCTTTCCGCATAGCTCGAAACATATTTCTCGTTTACAACTCCTATTACCTCGCCGTAGCCGTTAAAGAGCGCGCCGCCCGAGTTACCGCTGTTTATCGCGGCGTCTGTCTGGATCGAGGTGAGAGCGTGGTCGGTCGTGCTTATCTGGCGTTTAAGCCCCGAGATAATTCCCTTTGAGACCGAGGTCTCAAGTCCGAAAGGATTTCCGATAGCATAGCAGTCGTCGCCGATATGAAGCGCGTCGGAGTCACCCAGCACAGCCGCGTTCAGATTATCCGTCTCTATTTTCAGAACCGCAAGGTCGGTGTCGCTGTCCGTTCCGATAAGGTCCGCGTCGTAGGTTTTGGATTCTTCGCCGTTTTTGGTATCGTTTACCTTTACGATAAATCTGTCACCGTATTCAACAACATGGTTGTTTGTAATGATATATCCATCCGTTGATATGATAATTCCGCTGCCCGCGCCGTAAAGAGTTTCCCGTCCGTTGTAATTTACATATACGCTTATATAAACGATGCTGTCGGAAACGGCGCTTACAAGATCTCTCGTGTATTTATACGTTCCGTCGCTGTTGTATTCGATAGCGGCGTTTGACGTGGGAGCCTTTATCCCCGACTGAAGCTCGTCAAGCGTAGGCGTGGCGACAGTTGAATTACCGGCGTCATCCGACGAATGAGAGCCGGACGAGCCGCCGTCTTCTTTATCTTGCTGTACGACCGAGCTGTTAAACTGTTTAGCCGTTAAATATGTTCCGGCAAAGCCCGAGCCTCCGCCTACGACAGCCACAGCGGCGATAAGAGCCATGACCTTCGCGGTGGTGTGGTTTTTGCGGGGAGCCGGCTGAGTTATTTCAATTTCCCTGTCAAATTCGTTAAAATCATTCATGATAACAGATCCTTTCTCCTGAAATGCTTTTATGTTGTTTTAGCTTTCTGAAAAGATTATAATGCCTGAATGTGTTTTTTATGTGAAATAAAGTTGAATAAATAATTAAAATAACCGGAAATTAAAGAGCGTGCGGTATAGAAGTATCGCATGATTCGAGCGAAAACCTTTGACGACGCTTCTTATATGAAACGAATTGCCAAAGGCGGCTCGCCTTATTCATGATCCTTAAGTGCGTTATCGACTACCAGCCCTATCGCGCATTCGAGACGCTTTTTCTGAAGCTCGCAGCCGAGCTTATACGGCGTCTTACAGTCGCCCTCGTAAATAAAGCTGTTGGCGTTGCAGCCGCCCGAGCAGTAAAACTTCGCCCAGCAGTCGCTGCAGCCCGTTTTTGTGTATATATGCGTCTTTGAGAAATAGGTCTTTATGTCGTCACGGAAGGTCTTTTCACCGAGATTTCCCATCTTCCAGCTTTCTATTCCCACAAACTGATGACAAGGATAGATATCTCCGTTCGGCGTGACCGCTATATAGTCGTTTCCGCAGCCGCAGCCTCTCAGTCTTTTCACCGCGCACGGGCCTTTGTCAAGGTCTATCATAAAGTGGAAGAAATTGAACTTGTTTTCCTCCCGCTTCGCCATAATTTCACACAGTCTGTCATATTCCGCGAAAATTTTCGGAAGGTCTTCCTCCGAAAGCGCGTACGGCATTGTCGGGTCAGCCGCCACAGGCTCCGCCGAAAGCTGGTCAAAGCCCAGGTCGCTGAGCGCCAGAACATCGTTTGCAAAATCGAGATTGTATTTTGTAAACGTCGCCCGGACGTAATAGTCCTTGTCCTTTCCGCGCTTTGCGACAAGCTTTTGGAAATTGGGAACGACAAGGTCATAAACGCTCTTTCCGTTTACGGACGTGCGTATCCTGTCCGTAACCTCTTTTCTTCCGTCAAGCGACAGAACAACGTTCGACATCTCGCGGTTTATATAGTCGATCTTTTCATCGTCCAGCAAAACGCCGTTTGTAGTTATCGTAAAGCGAAAATTCTTCTTGCATTCTTTTTCCTTCGAGCGGGCGTATTCCACGGCGGAAACGACCGCGTCCCAAGCCATAAGAGGCTCTCCGCCGAAGAAATCCATTTCGAGATTTTCGCGGTCTCCCGAATTTTCAATGAGAAAATCTATCGCCCTCTTCGCCGTCTCCGGTGACATTACCTCGCGCTTTCCTCCGAAATCGCCCTTTTTCGCGAAGCAGTATTCACACCTGAGATTGCAGTCGTGAGCGACATTAAGACACATAGACTTTATAGGGCTTTTGACCATTGTTTCAGAGTAGCGCCGGAAGGTATCCTCGGCAAAAAGCGCGCGCGATTTTACAAGCTCAAGAAGCTCGGCATAGCTTTCGCGCACGATTTCCTCGGGATAGTCCGAAAGCAGTCTCACAAATATCTCGGGCATATCCTCGGGGATAGGTACCTCAAGCATATCAAGCATTTTAAACGCGCAGTCATCCATAACATGAATGGCGTTGCTGTTTACATCAAGCACTATATTATGTCCAAGCTGTTTGAATTTATGTATCAGTATCATTATCCCACCCCGTTTTTCATTTTCCCTTAAAACAAAAAGCGCAAGCCGAAACCCGCGCTTTCTGCTTTTAAGAATCCGTTTTTACCTGTCAACAGACGCGCACTTCTGGTTTGCAACCGTGCATGAGGTTTTGCACGCAGACTGGCAGGAGGACTGGCACTTTCCGCAGCCGCCCTTTTGCGCGCTTTCCTCAAGGTCAGCCTTATTGATCGTTATGATATGCTTCAAGTAAAACACCTCTTTCTTATTATTTCAATCTACATTATACCATATCCCTCAGATTTTTTCAAGGGGGTTTTAAAAAAATTGACAGTTGACTTTAAGCAGTAATTTTCGTAATAAAAACGCGTCCGGTACTTACGAACGCGCTTCGCCTTAAATTACAATGTTTACTGTCAACCACACGCTGTTCAGAGTTCTTCACCCGAAATGTCGTCAGCCGGTTCTTCGGTGAAAACGCTCTTGATATGCGCCGAGGTCTCCTCCTCTTCGATAATGTCCTCTGTGCCTTCGTTTTCATCATCAAAATCGAAATCCCAGTCCTCGTCGTCCTCATCGTCCCAGGCGTCAAAATAATCGTCCTCATTCTCTCTTTCGAGTCTTTTCTTCGCAACATAAGCCGCCGCAGCAACGCCCCCCGCCGCAGCTAAAAATCCTATCAGAAAAATCCCTAATGCTTTCATATCTGATCCTCCTACACAAAATCAAATGCGGCAAAACCGCGAAAATACCGCATAACCGCCGTTCGCGCCGTTGCCGAAAGTCTGAGAATATTATACACCTTTTCCAATTAAATTGCAATAGCCGCCGCAATTTTTGGCAAATGTAGACAAAATATCTCTTCTTATACTGTCAATTTACATAAATAGTATGTACTGAGAAACCGCTTTCATACCGACAGTTCGTTTATTTTCGCCTGTATTCTCTTATACTCGGCGGATATCAGCGACGAACCCTTTTGCTTCAGGTAAATTTCCGCGTAGAGCTTGTTGTAAAACAACTTGCCGCTGAAAAAACGCTCCATTTTTTTCATCTGTTGAAACGAGTAGACTGTCGACAAAAACAGTATCTTTTCGCGCTCGGTGGAGTTTTGCTCCAAAGCGCCCATCATCAGAAAATCATATATCGTGTTTAAAACAAGCTTTACGTTTTCGGGCGGGAATTGCCCGCTTGTGATCTCCTCGCAGAGCATTATCGCGTCGTTTATGCGCGTTTCGTCCTTTGCTCTCAGCCACACCGCGCGGTCGTAAACGTAAAGCGCCCTGCAAAGACGTTCTTTTACGTTTTTGTCACAGTGAAAGCGTATCACCGCGAGCATTCCGCGGCGCATATTCTTGTCGGGCTCTATAGGACAGTTACCAACGGCAAAGCGCGTTGTCTCGCGGTCGAGCCTTGCCGCGTCAGTAAACGGCGCGTACTCTACATTAAGACAGTGCGCCAATATCTCCGCGGCGGTCTGCCTTAGCTCCGGAAAGCGCTTTGAGACCTGCTCCCAGAAGCCTATCGTATAACTCGGAGAAACATATCTTCCGCCCTTTGAAAGAAACTTCTTCATTATATCAAGAACATATTTCAGCGCGCCGCTCGCCATGCTCCAGTCGCTCTGCGAACGGATCTGCATGGTGCATTCCGTGAGATAGCGCTCCCAGTTTTCCGTGTCCTTCATTCTCAGAAGCCCCGCCGTCATAAGTCCGCAGCGGCTCTCGAAATCGGCGGGATACCAGTCCAGCGCCTCGGAAAAAGCCTTGAACGCCCCCGTGAAATCCCATTTGCCGAGAAACTCCCTTGCCGCCTCGCGCTTTGCCTTGCATTCGTCAAGCCCGTAAACATCGGTGCTCGCGTCGTCCTCGTCGATAAGCTCGGACAAGTCCGCCTCTATAACAAACTCGTCGGGAATTGACTTTCTCAGCCCCGCAAGCAGCTCTTCGCGGGCCTCTTCGTAAGAAATATGCGTTCCGCAGCAGCAGCAGAAGCCCGTTTCAAACTCGTTGTCGAGCATTATCATACGCTGACACTTTGGACAAACGCAATACTCCAACATATATTATCATCACCAATCAAAGTAAATTTCGCTCAAAGCCGCCAATCTACCGGTTCTATCCCGTTTTTCTCAAGAAATTCGTTTGCCTTTTTGAAATGCCCGCAGCCGAAAAAGCCGTTATGCGCCGAAAGCGGGCTTGGGTGAGCGCACTGAAGAACCAAATGCCGAGGGTTTGTGATAAGCCGCGCCTTGTCGCGCGCGTTGCGTCCCCACAGCAGAAAAACTATAGGCTGTTCGCGCTCGTTTAACAGCTCGATAACACGGTCGGTAAGTATCTCCCAGCCCTTGCCCTTGTGAGAATTAGCTTGTCCCTCGCGGACGGTAAGCACCGTATTAAGCAAAAGCACCCCGCTCTTTGCCCATTTTGTCAGTTCGCCGCTTTTGGGCGGTGTTATACCAAGCTCGTCCTGAATTTCCTTGAATATGTTTACAAGCGACGGCGGAGGTGTAACTCCCTCTTTTACCGAAAAGCAAAGCCCGTGCGCCTGACCTATCTCGTGATAGGGGTCCTGTCCGAGGATAACCGCCTTTACATCGCCGTATGATGTATAACGCAGAGCGTTGAAGATATCGTCCATCGGCGGGAAAATGCGGCGCGAATTATATTCCGATATCAGAAACTGCCTAAGCTGAATATAATAGTCCTTTTTAAATTCGTCCGCCAGCAGTCCGTCCCATTCGTTTCCTATATTAACCATATTTTCTCCTTGTTGTTTACCGTTCAAACGGCTTATTGAACGAGCCTATCTCGATCAGATTCCCCTCGGGGTCGGCAATATAACACGTTCTCTGTCCCCAAGGCTCCGTTTCGGGTTCCATTACGGGAGTCGCTCCCTTTTGAACAGCTTTCTTGAATTCCTCGTCTACTTCTTCAAATGTGTCTACATATAAAGCTATTTCTGAGTGACCGTTCAGACCTTTTACATACTCGTATTTCCTGCTCGTCATTTTCTCGAAATCGTTTCTTCCGTACAGCAAAAACAAGGTGCCGTCTTTTACAAGATAAACGTTGGACGTGTCCTCGTCCTCCTTTATCTCAAACCCGAGAACATCGCGGTAAAATCTTATCATCGTTCCCATCTCGTTTACGAATAAACCAAAGCCGTCGAGCTTCATAATTTTGTCTCTTTCCTGGGGAAAACCCTTTCTGAAGAAAGGGTTTTCCCCAGACCCCTTTCCCA
>JAFLUG010000097.1 GCA_022508885.1 Oscillospiraceae bacterium
TGTGTAATCTGCTTTTGTGAGGCGGACACCTCTCCGATCGTTTCAATACCGTAATGCGGACTTACAACAACGACATCCGCAAGCCCGTCCGCTTTCCTTACAAGCCTTTCAATCCTTTCGGTCTCGTATAGATAGGTTATGCTGTAATCCGAGTTACGCGGAAAAACATGTTCGTTTGTATGCTCCATAAAGCCAAGAAACGCAAAGGTAATTCCGTTTATATCCACCACAGGGATATCATCCTCTTTTTCTTTTGCACAAGCGCCGTAGACAAGAATTTCGGGATGTTTTTCCGACCAGTATTCAAGCGTTGCCGCAAGCCCTTCTATGCCCCTGTCAAGAAGGTGATTATTGCTTACGGACATTGCGTCAAAACCAAGCTCCACCATCTGGTCACCGCAGTCCTCGGGCGTTACGAAATCCGGCCAATTCGACGGCTCAAACTTGTTTGTGATAATAGTTTCCTGATTTAAGATCGCGTAATCGGCGTTTTTGATAAGATCGGCGACTTCCTCGTAGACCGGTCTGAAATCATAACCGTTTCCGCCCGTTCTCTGCAATGCCTGCTTGTAGAGTGTGCTGTGTATAAGATTGTCGCCTGCGCAGATCAGTCTTACTGTGGGATTTTCAATAGGCTCGGGATCAGAATCGGGTTCTGAGGTATCCTCAGAGCCTGACTGCCCGTCAGAAGAGTTGGTTTCAACATCTGAAGACGAGTTATTATCAGACGGATCGACAACTATCTGCGTTTGAGTGCAGCCTGTAAGCAAACATATTGAAATAATAACGGGAAGTATTCTTTTTTTCATTGTTTTGTTCCTCGTATAATTTATTATAGGCAATTTAAGGATAACCCATTTAAAGCCTATTGCTAAAGCTGCTTATAGGCTTATAGATATACACTCAAATTATCTCACCGTCCGAGATCTCGATCGTTCTGGAGCATTGTGCGGCGATCTCTGGGTTGTGAGTAATAATAAGTATCGTCTTATGCTGCTCGCGGTTCATTTTTAACAGCAGGTCCATGACCTCTTTTCCCGAGCGCTCGTCAAGGTTTCCCGTAGGCTCGTCGCACAACAATACCTCGGGGTCGTTTATCATCGCGCGGGCGATCGCGACTCTCTGCTGTTGTCCTCCCGAGAGCTGAGAGGGGTAGTGATTCAGGCGTTCCGAAAGTCCGAGACTGTCGACAATTTCCCGATAATTCTCCGCGCTTTTCTTAGCCAGCCGTGCGGGGAGCAGAATGTTTTCCGCGGCGGTAAGTTCGGGCAGCAGGTCGAAAAACTGAAACACAAACCCGATATGATTGAGCCGAAAATCCGCGGCTTTATTATCATCAAGCGAGGTTATTTCAATGTCGTTGTAAAATACCTTTCCATCCGTTGCGGTGTCGAGCAAGCCGAGTATATTCAGAAGCGTCGTCTTGCCGCTGCCCGATTTTCCGATTATCGCGACAAGCTCGCCGTCCTCAACAGTTAAACTCGCGTTTTTCAGCGCCGCGACCGCGTTCTCGTCCCTGCCGTAGGTCTTGCTCAGGTTTTCGGTTTTTATCATTGTCTTGTCCTCCCTTCGCTTAAATCTCCCGCGATGTTGCCCTTGAATTTTCTCAGCGCTATGACTGTAAGAACAAACGTCACCGCGCAGAGTATTATCAGCAGTATCAGCGCGGGTATCTCGACATTGACCTGCCACATTACTCTGTCTAAAAAGAAATTATGTTTAAGAAAGCTCAATGTATCCTCCGATATTTTCTCATCCAAGGGCTGTTGATAATCGGGTGAGCCATTGACATAGAAGCTGAGATTACCGTTGCTGCCCATGTAAAGATACTCAAATACAGAGGCAAAAATCGAATGAGCTATTATCATTTCAAGCTGAGTGAGCTTCGCCATAAGATAAGCCAAGACCGAGGATATGACAGGTATCCTGATACTGCTTGTAAGCAACCGCTTCCGCAATTCCGAAACGGGCGCGCCTATCGCTCTTATAACCGATATATCATAGGATTTCATTCTTATCTTCATACCGATGCCGTTGAAATACGCGGCAAAGCCCAAAAGCGACATTACAAGAAGTATCAGGAATGAACCCGCGTATTGGACCGCTTTTCTGATGAGATCCTCGCGCTTCATTATTTCGAGCGACGACATGGTCATTTTCGCGGAGCTTGGAATTATACCGCCGTCCATCGGCTCCGAGGTGTATATTTCGGTATACCGCGCGCAGTGCAGACCCATTTTTTCGGCGCCCGTGACGGTAGTCAGAAAGTTGTAATCCTGTTGTCTGATGCTTATTGTCGCGCTTTTTACGCCGTCCTCGCTTCGGGACGTTTTCAAAATAGCGCCTATCCTCACTTCGGCTGATTTTAGATCGCCTATTCCAAAGCCGCTTTCCGTTGCGGCGGCAGAATTTATCGTTACCGTATCGCCGACCTTAAACGGCGGTATTTTTTCTTGGTAAATCACGAGAATCTCCTCGCCGCTGTTTATTTTGTCGATGTTTATCTCGCCTTCTTTGACGTTCCCTGAAAGGCTCTCGA
Source organism: Oscillospiraceae bacterium (assembly GCA_022508885.1). Classification (GTDB taxonomy): domain Bacteria; phylum Bacillota; class Clostridia; order Oscillospirales; family Ruminococcaceae; genus CAG-115. The sequence goes on from JAFLUG010000097.1 coordinate 2,540, forward strand.
TAGTCCTCGCGGGAGCAAGCCTTGTATTAACGAGATATAAATACTTTGAGCCTGTCTGGCCTTCTTCAAAGAAGTTCTGATATTCCTCACTGCTCAGCATGAGAAGCCCCTGTCTGAAAGAGTCGGCTGACGTATCTATCTCGTTTATGTAAGAATTATTACGTTCCTCGCTTGAGATAAAGGTATTGATAAGATTTCCCGTTGCAAGCGCGTATTCGGGGAGCTGTCCGGCTACGCTGTCATCAATTCCCGCCGAATGATCCGCGTTGATAAACGGAAACTGCACACCGTCGCCGATACTGCTCACGGCAGGCGAAGCACAATGATAATACTCGGCGATATTGTATTCTTCCATATTTAAATCGTTTGCGGTATAATATATGCTGGGCGGCATATAACTTACATAATCCGCGTGCGTTTTTCCGTTGTCCGTATAGTACATATAGCCTGTCAGAACGGAAAAGCAGATAAGCGTAAGCGCCGCGGTCTGAGTAACTGTCACCGCGCGCTGACGGAAAACCCGTGTAAAGCATTTTGAAAGCGGACGCGGCTCGCTGTTCTTATCCCGTACTTTGAGCTTTATGCGCATTGTCACGGCATTGAGAACATACGCGCCGACGATTATCGCCGCCGATATAAGCGCGCCGTAAACAAACGGATCAGGTGTGTTTTTAATGGCAACCGCAAGGTCGGTAAGTCCGCTGTACGGCTTTTCGCCGAGAACATTCGTTTTGAACAGGAAAATTCCCTGATACGCCGCCAATCCAAGCGCAATGCCGAGTATTATCTGTATAACAGCGAAAATCGCGCATTCGACCGCGTGCAGCTTAACAACGCCGCTTTTCTTCATACCTATTCTTTTGAGTATGTCAATTCTGCTTTTGCGCTCGGCAAAGACGCTTCTCAGAATAGAAAATACCGACAGCGCCGAGATCACCGCTCCTATCCCCGCGATCAGCATAAAAAATTTTGCTGAATCGTTTGAACTGTTAAGGAATAAAAGTGTTTCGTCGCTTCTTAAGATAAACCAGTGTGTTTCAACTCCCACTGTATCGAGCAAATAGTTGTGATACTCATCACGCTCCCGCTCAAAGTCCTCGTCGCTTTGCCACACATTGAAAAAATTGTTCAGCATATCTATGCGATAGAGCGGAGTTTCATCACTTTCTCCGACAAATATCAGTGGCAACTTATATGGAGAATTTTCGATATAGGAGCGTATCTCCGAAAGCTGTGAGCCTTCGCGCAATCTGCCGTAATCCTTGTTGATAATGCCGACAACAGTGAATGTTCTGCCGTCGAGCGTTATGGTATCGCCGCATTTGCCAACCCAGTAAAACGCGTCAAGAACAGCTCTGTCGACGGCAAGCTCGTCGGCGGTCTCGGGCATTCTTCCCTCGTAAAGAGGAATGTGCCATATATTATGCTCGTCCTCTATTGTCCCATAGAAAAATCTGCTGTCAGCAGTACCCATTTCGCCGAGAACGTACATAGCGCCGTAATTATAGCCGCTTTTGCCCTTTGTCGCCTTTGCGAGGATTTCGTCGTCGGAGTTTGCGATAAGCACGTTATAGTGACCGTAGGTGTCGAAAATGCTGTGACAAAACCTTACGAGCTCTTCTCTCGTTGACATAAGCGTCACGAAAATAACCGCCGTTAGCAGTACTCCCGAAAACAGCATTGCCAACGCGCTTTTAATATGCTTTTTCCAATATTTCAGCGTTATGTAGATCAATGTTTTCATTTCAACACCCCAAAATCCCCCGCTCTGTCTGCGACGCATATGAAACAGAGCAGGGAATATACATTGATAAAATTTTAGTTTCTATGATTAGTAAAAAATATAATCCATCCCGTAAATTGTAAAAGAACCAGTTGATTCTGTAGTGGATGAATACGCCTTTACTGCAATATAGTAACCACCTTGTTCAAAATCAAAATAAGTACGGAGGGTGGCCGGCTGTCCGCTAACGTAAGGGGGAATAGATAAGGTGTTAACCAGTTGACCATTGTTAAGTTTATAAAAGTAAACCGAAGCTCCACTGCCTTGTGCACCACTAAATGTTATTTCAAGTCTTTCGTTAGTGTTTATAACAAAGCCGGGCTGTATTATTGTTTCAGAATCACCTACACTGAAATTAAATGTATGGTCAACCTTATCCGGTGATATAGACTGTGTTTCTGAAATTGTTTCCGCCGCGAATGCAGCAGCACTGAATCCGCTTGTCATCATAGTTGCAGACATAACAACTGCAATAATTCTTTTAAATAATTTACTCACATTAAACCTCCTTAAATTTCCTATGGATATTTTATCCCACCTTTTTTTCCGCGCTATAGATAGTGATAGTTTCGGTTTTACCGCTGCTGTTGGTAAGCGTAAAGACCGATTTCAGACGGTATGTACCGTTAGACAGCCCGTCTTTGGTGTTAACAACGGTTATGGTGTTCCCGTCCTCGGTTTCTATCCAGTGTGCACCGTCGACATCGTCCCATATCCAGAACCAACCGCTGTACTTTTCCAAAGTCTGCTCAACGGTTATGCTTACTGCACCGGTACTATAGGTTTTACTTGTACAATATGCAGTTTGTCCGCTAATCCTAAGATTGCTATATGGGTCAGACGCAATCACATAGGCTGGAGCAACGTTGTCATCAACGGGCGGATGCATTGTTTCTGCGCTTGTTGTTGCTACAAGGCTTGTACACAAAACAACCGCCGAAAAAAGTATCACCATTATTTTCCTTAAAACCATTGGAATCTCCTCCCTTCCACTTTATTAGAGGTTTTTCTTCCTCTATAAGTAAATTCCTTTTCTAAGGAGGAGTTGTGAGCGAATTTTTTAATTTTCTAAAATTTTGGCAGATTTCGCCAAATTCAACAAGCTGTTTTTGTCTAAATTGCTCCCTATTTCAAGTATATAATCACCATTATCCCATATAACACAGTAGGCAATATTTTCTTCAGCACTTACATCAAGGAACAAGCCATAGTGCCCATTTATTTCAATCTCAACCAATTCCATTTTTTCTGTATTAAAATGGATAGAATCAAAGCCTTCTTTAACATGTTGGCTAAATGTTATTGTTTGCCCTGTTTGTTTGTTTTTGTAACTGGTAGATTCAAAAAAAGGAGTTGAGTTTGTCTTATATATTTCAAAGCCTTCGGGAATTTCGGGGAAAAAGTATTTTTCCTCAATAGTCGTCGGACAGTTTTCAAGGTTTATAGGAAACAACTCGGTATTGTCGCTGTAAATCTCTCCGCGAAAGCTTTGCGATATGAAATATGTCGCCGCACAGCCCGCAAGTGTAGCTAATAAAATTACTATCACCAAAACCAATAAGCGTTTCGGGGTTAAACGAAATTTGTGTTCTGAAAAACCATATGCGGTACTTTGTACCGTTTTTGAACGAAGGGGCTCGGTATTGTGATCGTAAACCTTGAAGATTTTCTTCATGGCGCGACGGTGTTTAAGTGAAAATTTATGCTCAGGAACAGTTGAATAAATTAAGAGTTCTTTCGCGTAATACTCCGTCAGAACTTCGTCAAGCAAATTCTCAAACATTGTTCTTTTCCTCCAGATATTTTTTTATTTTCTTACCGGCATCGGAGATCCGCTTTCGTGCCGCAGTTTCGCTGATGTTAAGAATCGAAGCGATTTGAGATGTACTCATCTGATAATGAATTCTGAAAAGAAGAGCTTGCCTGAGCGGCTCGGAGAGTGATTCGATATAATTCATCAATTCATCTTTCGAACATTCGCCGAGAGCCTGTTTCATAACCTCTACTTTTTCATCAATAATATCATCAGTCAATTCTTCGGCGATACGTTTCTGATTGTCTTTATAATAATCTACTGAAATATTTCTGACGATAACGGCAGTATACATCAATCTATCGTTCTCGTTTTTGGTAAAGAATATTTCGGGCTTGTCGGCAATTTCGGAAAATGCATCCTGAACAGCGTCCTCGGATTCCTCTTTGTTATGTAAATGTCCAAAAGCTATTGCATAGAACCTGCTTTTATTTTTTTCATAAAATTCAGCAAGTTCATTACGCTGTTCTTCACTTTCCAGAACAGCCAAAGCCGAAGAAATCATATTAAAACCTCCCGCATAATACTTATACTTGTTTTAAAGTATAACACTCAATCACAAAAAATGCAAGGGAGTTTTAATTTGATTATACCCTCTTTTGTTTCAATTGTCAATATAAATCCGTAATATTTTACAGATTTTATACTGAATTTATTCGGTTAATTAAACGCATAGAAATTGATATAATAAATAAGTAGGGGGGATAATTGTGGAAATTTCAAATGTTGATATAGGGAATAGAGTACGACAGCTTCGCAAGGAGTGCGGTTATACACAGGAACAGCTTGCGGAGTATGCGGAAATTTCGGTTGATTTTCTGGGGCTTATCGAAACAGGTCGCAGCAGTATGAAAGTACAGAATTTGGCAAAGATCGCTTCGATTCTGAATGTTACAACCGATTATCTGATTTACGGTACTTCTCCGTACAAAGAAAATGCTCGAATTAACACTATGCTTTCCGTTGTCCCGGATAGCAAACGGAAGCAGGTTGAAAAGCTGATAGCTTTATTTTTGAACGCGTTGCGTTCCGATGAAGATGATTAGATCATAATTGCGGCGCTTTGTAAGGTGCCGCTTTTTTTGCCGCTTACAAAATTTTACAACAACTTTTTCATAATTTCCTCTTGATTTTTCAAC
>JAFLUG010000098.1 GCA_022508885.1 Oscillospiraceae bacterium
TATCCCCGAGCTTCGCCGCACTACCCGCGACGAGCCGGACTACGACAAGCTGATGAAATATCGCATCGGAATTTTAAAGGAGCACGGTCTTGGGCTGAAGGAGATTCAGCAGACCATAGCTAAGATCGACCCCATGCCCGGAGCAAAGGAGTTTCTTGACGAGCTGAGAGAAATATCCCAGACGATAATCATAAGCGACACCTTTACTCAGTTTGCCGCACCCCTTATGAAAAAGTTAGGACAGCCGACCATTTTCTGCAACTCTCTTGAAGTAGCGGAAAACGGCGAGATAACAGGCTATAAAATGCGCGTTGAGAAATCGAAGCTCACCACCGTAAAGGCGCTTCAGTCCATCGGTTTCGATACTATCGCGGGCGGCGACAGCTTTAACGACTTGGGAATGATAACCGCCTCGAAGTTCGGATTTTTATTCCGCTCGACCGAGCAAATAAAAAAGGACAATCCCTCTCTTCCCGCGTTTGAGGAATACGGCGAGCTGTTGAAATATCTCAAAGAGTGCCTCGCAAAATAATTAATAACTGAACAAGAAAGCTCCCTTCGGGGAGCTTTTTGCTATTATAATAAAACAAAAATATTTTTCCCAAATGTTAGGTTTCTGCCGTTTCTGCTGTTTATTGGGCAGAAAGAAAAATTTCTGACATAAGGCGTGCCGCCTTTGGCAATACGTTCCACACGCGGAACATTTCCCAAGGCAGACGCTCGAGTGATATGATACTTCTATATCGCACGCTCGTTAAGGGGGAGATATATTTGGAAACGGTAGATTTTACGGACGCAGGCTCATTCGAGGAGTTTGATAAATTTGTACGAGGCTATGGGGAATTTATGCAGTCGCCGAGGTGGGCATCGGTAAAGGACGGCTGGATAGGAGAGGGGATAGTTTCGAGGAATTGCGAGGGGAATATCCGCGCGGCGTGTCTTGTGCTTGTGTACAGAACTCCGCTTATCAGCCTGCTTTACGCGCCGCGCGGATTTATCGGAGAATATTCCGAAAGCGCGTTTTCGGATATTATGGCGGGAATAGATCTTCTCGCGAAAAAATACCGCGCCGCCGAGTTTCTGTTCGACCCGAAGTTCACACGGGAAAACGAACCGATGTTTTTGCGCGGATACCGCGGATTTGAAATAACGCCCGTTCAGCCCCGCGAAAACGTTATCCTACGGCTCAGGAAAACATATGAAGAAACTGAGCGCGGGTTTAAATCCGATTACCGAAACCGCATACATAAAGCGAAAAACCGCGGCGTCCGGTTTGAGATACACGGTGAAAACGCGCTCGGCGAATTTTACGCGCTTTATCGGGAAACAGGAAAACGCGACGGCTTTCAGACCCGCGAAAGAGAATATTTTTCGCGGATGCTTTCGGCATTCGGCGATGATTGCAGGGTGTTTATATGCAGAAGCGAAAACGGGAAGGCTCTCTCGGCGGCTGTGGGAATACGCTTCGGAACACGCTTTACATATGTCTACGGAGCGAGCAGTTCTGAAAACCGCGAGCTTTACCCATGTTATCTGATGCACAGCGAGATGATAAAATTCGCGTTGGAAAGCGGTTGTACGGAATACGATTTTGGCGGCGTTCCGAATTACCGCGACGAGAATTCGGCAGGCTATAGGCTTTGGCGCTTTAAACACGGGTTTGGCGGTGAAACGGTTGAGTTTGTCGGCGAGTATTCAAAGGTATACAGAAAATATCCCGCCAAACTTGTGGAATTTATTCAAAAGGCAAAAAGAAATCCGTGTTTTACCGGATACCGAACAAATGTAAAAGTCCGGCGGTCAGCATAAAACTGCAGAAATTGCTATTGACATTTCAGATTAATTGTTGTATAATGATGTCGACCATTATACGTTGATATGTGATGTAAGATAAGGGGTAACAATCAATGAAGAGAAAGTATGGTATCGTTCTGATTTGCGCGGCTCTGGCACTGATTTCGGGGTGTACCGAAACGACAATTGTCCTGAACAATTCTGTGGCGCAGTCAGACGAAAGTTCCGATAATTCGCAGTTCAGTACGGCAGATGATCCGCAAAGCAGCACGGATGAAAGTTCTGACGCAAATTCTGAGCCGATCGTTGAAAATAATAACATAACAGTTTCGACGGGCGAGGTTCTTGAGATAAACGAGAATATCGTCTGCGAAGAAGGCAAAGAGATACTGATAGAAAACGGCGGAGTTTTAGAGCTTAACGCCGAGCTCGACCTCTCGGGCGATCTGTATATTGAAGGAAAGCTTATTATCGAAGAGAACGCGAAAATAAGCGGCTCGGGAGTTATCCACGTTATAAACTCGTTTGACGATATAGACTGTAAAGGCACGGTAACGGCGAAGATCGACGCGCCCGAACCTGTGGAGATAGACGGCGTTACATATGTCGGCGGGATACTTCTGGTAAATAAAAAGTATTCTCTTCCGAGAACTTACGGCGACGGACTGCGCCCCGAAGTTTCCGAGGCAATTAAAGCGATGCGGAAGGATACGGGCTATTCAATGAGTCTCAGGGCGTCGTCCGGCTACCGCAGCTATGAAACTCAGGAATGGTGGTATAATTATTACTGTGAGAGGGACGGCGTTGAAGCAGCGAATACATATTCGGCTGTTCCGGGTCACAGCGAGCATCAGGCGGGACTTGCGGCGGATATTACCTCGACTGAGTTAAGCTACGCGAATACCGCCGAGGGCAAATGGCTCGCGGCAAACTGCTACAAATACGGTCTGATAATACGCTATCCCGAGGATAAGGTCGATATCACCGGATATATTTACGAGCCGTGGCATGTAAGATACCTCGGAAAAAGCACCGCAAAGCTGGTACATGACAGCGGCCTTTGCCTTGAAGAATTCCTCGAAGTCGACGAAGAATTTCTCGAATTCGACGAAGAATTTCTCGGGGTCGACTGATGAATATAAAAAAGCTCTCTGCAAAGGCGAGCCGCCTTTGGCAATCCGTCTCACGCGTGAAACGTTGCCAAAGGTTTTCGCTCGAATCGTGCGATACTTCTACATCGCACGCTCCTTAGCAGGGAGCTTTTGATTTATCAATACTATTTTTAGATATGGTCAGAATCTTCCGCCGCCATGCATGTTTCCTCCTCCGAGATTACCGCCCATACCGCCGCCGGGCATATTTCCGCCGCCAAAGCCGCCGCCGGGATTTCCTCCCATTCCACCCCCGCCAAAGCCGCCGGAGCCGTTTCCTCCGGTAACTCCGTTTTGCGCGGTGAGGGTAGTAAGAAGAGTGTTGTCAACATAAATGCCGTAAGCGCTACCCTCTTTAAAGCTGCTGCTTGAGAAGATCAATGACTGACACGCTTTGGGAGTAGTCGTGCTAATAATGACCGTTCCGTCCTCTGCTCTTACCTCTATCGTACTTCCCGCGGAAACGCTCGAGGTTACTGAAAAGCAAGGCTGTGAAAGCGTGCTGGGAGTCTGTGCCATTCCCGCAGAGCCAAGCGCGATAAGCTCTCCGCCGCTCATAGCGAACGACCTCTCGTAATCCAGCGCCGCGTTTGCGTTGTTTGTCGGTCCGTAAACCACCAACCTTCCGCCGCTCATGGCAACCGTTCCGTTAGAGTCTATCCCGTCGCCGTCGGCATTTACGGTAATATCGCCGCCCGTTATAGAGATATAATACTCGTCGGAGCCTCCTCCAAAGCCGAAGTAATCGCCGTTGTCGCCGCCTGCGGCGTTAATTCCGTCGTCTGCCGCCTTAAGGTCTATCACGCCGCCGTTTATGGCGATGCACTTGCCCTCAAGACCCTCATAGCTCTTGGTTATCGTTACGGTTCCGTTGTTTATTGTCAGCAGCTCGTCGGCATGGATCCCGTCGTCACAGCTCGAAAGCGTAAACTGTCCGTTTGATATAGTGACATTCGCGTTTGAATGGATAGCGTCGTCGGCAGATGTGATGTTAAGAACGGTTTCCGCGTTGTAAACAGTGATATCTCCGCCCGCCTTAAGACCCTTTGTGCTTTCAGAGACGCTTTCGGTGGTCGACGATGAGCCTCCCCGGCCCCAGTCTCCGCCGAAGCGACCGCCGCCGAAGCCCATTCCGCTGTCAGACTTAACCTCGTCATAAGCCGCGTCGCCGCCCGAAACTATCTTGATATTTCCGCCGTAGATATCTATATTAGTTTCAGCCTGAATACCGTCGCGCCCGGACTTTATGCTTATGCTTCCGCTGTTTATAGTTACAAAACCGAGCGAGGGGTCGTTATCCTGAGAAGATTTTATTCCGTCCTTGCCCGAGTCTATCGTTATATTTCCGTCAAAGATCTTTACGCTGTCTTTTCCGACAATTCCGTCGCCCACGGATTTTATACTGTAGGTTCCGCTTATTATCCGCAGATCATCCTTGCCCTTTATCGCGTCGTTATAGCTCGCGTTTACCGTGAGATTTCCCTCGCCCATAAGCGTAAGATCGCTGCGGCAGAAAACAGCCGCGTCGGGCTCGGTATCGTCGCCGGAAAATGTGTAATTTGCGCTGTCCGAAAGGGAGTTTTCGGTATTGTCTTTTGTGCAGATGACAAGCTCTCCCGCTTCCTCGCAGTCGATAACCGCGCCGTTTTTGCCGGAAAGAGAAACTCCGCCCAGCACAAGCGTTACTGTGTCCTTCTTGTTAGCTTCTATAAGGATCTTGGCGTTTGAGGAAGTTCCCGAAAGGAAATAGATACCGCCTGTGCTTATGGTAACAGTCGTGTCCGAAGCAAGCGCGCCGTTTCCCGAAACAGAAATGCCGCCGTCCGAAAACTCTATCGTACAGTCCGCCGATTCGCCCAGAACATCGCTTGCGCTTATGGGCGCCTGTTCGGCGTTTACATGAACATCCGAGGCGTTAGGCGTGTAAGAAGATGACTGCTGATTTTGTGACACCGAGCCGCCCGAATTGTCGTTAATATCTGTCTTTGTACAGCCAGAGGCAAGCACTGCCATGGCGCAGATCGCCGCAAGAGATTTTATGCTTCTGCTCATAATATTTTCCTCCGAATATACAAGGTTACATTTCTTCGCGGTTTTCAGCCAGAACTGTGCACGAAACGGTCAGATTCCCGTTTCTTTCGCGAATCCTGTCCAGAAATTCCTTTTCCTTATCTTCGTTCTTCAAAACGACCTCATACTTAAGCTCATAAAGCGTACCCATACTTACCGTTTTAGCCGTAATGAGCTTATAACTCGAAAGATATTCGCGGAACAGGTCCTTAAAACAGCCGGTGTAGTCCATATCTTCGGGGATAACAATGCGGATAGCCTTTGCGGTTTTTACTATCCCGAAGGCGGGGATAAATCCGAGTACGGCGAGGATAAGCCCCACAGAAATTCCTATCACGACCGCATAGCCTATGTAGCCCATTCCTGTAGCAAGACCTATAGACATGGCATAAAAAACATAACAAATTTCCCTCGATGTTCCGGGCGCGGAACGGAATCTCACGAGGTTAAACGCGCCCATTACCGCTATCCCCGCGCCAAGCGACCCGTTTACAAGCATTATCACGCTCTGAACCAGAATAGGCATTATAACAAGCGACACCATCAAATTACGCGAGGGCCGGCGGTTGTTGAGCCTGTATAACGCCGCCGCCAGAAGTCCTAAAACCGCCGAGGTCAATGTACAGAATAAAATACTCTCTCCCGTAATACCGTCTGTACTGTCAATTATGCTTGAAAACATAAATCTTCTTCTCTCCTGTCATTCAATTTGTTTAAGCTCTTTTTGCAAGCAGTATTAGTCTTTACCTCATTCAGAAAAATATTTCCGTATTTTGAAAAAGAGCCCGAATAAATTTTGTTTTCCGAAAGGAATTTCACAAGCCACATGGGCGCCGCACGAGTTGTTTTTATTTCTAAGATCCTGTACGGCTGGTTCGGCAAAAGCTCTCCGAAGTCGCCTTTCCTCAGGTCAACGTCGCTTCTGCGACTTCGGATATTCGCGTCGAAGGTCATGCGGAACTCTTTGTCATCATTTCCGAAAAACGCCTGCCTGTCGTAGCATATCACGATTTTGGGCGTTAATCCGAGCCTTTTGCGAAAATATTCTATCTCCGAAAAAACCTGCCGATTTACATCGGAGACCTCGGGATATATACCGCCGCTTGCGTAATCGAAAAGCTCTTTGTAGCTCATTTCGAGGCGTCTTTTATGAACTACCCCCCGGTATTTCTTTTTTATCTCAAGAAACGCCTCGTCGCCGTCCTTTGCCTCTTTCCCGTATGCCCTCAGCCTAAGCTTTTCCTTATATACGGGCTTTGAAAGCGAATTCATGATAACATCGTTGTTATCGTTATCGAAGTAAATGTTCATTATCGTATGAACGCCGTATTTGTCGGCAGTCATATACGGCTCCATTGCCTTTATGAGCTTTTCGTACTGTCCCTCATCAAGCAAAAGTTTCATTTCCATTCGCCTGAAGGTATTTGCGTAAGCCACTGTCTTTCAACTCCTTACAGCAACAGTATAGAGCAGAAATGTGAAAAAAATATGACAGGAAAGAAAAGATTTTTTAAAAAGAACATAAAAGAAAAATGTTATTTTGCGGTAACTTTGAGGAAAACCTTCTTGCCTTTTCTGAGGATTATCTCGCTGTTTATCTCAATAACGGCGTTTGCGTCCTCAATAATATTGTCGTTTACGGCAATTCCTTTACCCGCGACAAGGTTTCTCGCCTCGCGCTTTGAAGGAGCAAGTCCCGTGTTTACAAGCAGATCGAGGATTCCGATCTTTCCGCCGTCAGTCTCAACCTCCTTTGTGGGCATGTTGTCGGTATTTCCCGAACCGCCGAACAAAGACTTTGCTCCGTCGAGCGCCTTTTTCGCCTCTTCCTCTCCGTGAACGAGCTTTGTCAGTTCAAACGCGAGTATCTCTTTAGCCTTGTTAAGCTCGGCGTCCTTCCACTGCTCCATCTCGCGTATCTGCTCTACGGGCAGGAAGGTGAGCATATACAGGCACTTGATAACGTCCGCGTCCGCTACGTTTCTCCAATACTGAAAGAAATCATACGGCGAGGTCTTCTCCGAGTCAAGCCACACCGCGCCCTTTTCGGTCTTGCCCATTTTCTTGCCCTCGGAATTAAGGAGCAGGGTTATGGTCATCGCGTGTGCGTCCTTGCCGAGCTTTTTGCGGATAAGCTCTGTCCCGCCGAGCATATTCGCCCACTGGTCGTCGCCGCCGAACTGCATATTGCAGCCGT
>JAFLUG010000099.1 GCA_022508885.1 Oscillospiraceae bacterium
CCTTGAGACCGTACTTCTTTCTTTCCTTCATTCTCGGGTCACGAGTGAGGAAGCCCGCCTTCTTGAGAACGGGACGAAGCTCGTCGCTGTACTGAAGAAGCGCTCTCGAAAGACCGTGACGGATAGCACCCGCCTGACCTGTAACACCGCCGCCCGCGACTGTGCAGACAATGTCGAACTTTCCGACAGTGTCAGTAAGCGCAAGAGGCTGACGAACGATAAGCTTAAGAGTATCAAGTCCGAAATAGTCGTCAATATCTCTGTTGTTGATAGTGATCTTGCCGCTTCCGATATAAACTCTTACGCGCGCAACAGAGTGCTTTCTTCTGCCTGTTCCGTAGTAATAAGGTTTAGATTCGTACATTCAAAAGCCCTCCTTAAAATTTGTACTCAACGGGCTTCTGAGCCGCGTTGTTGTGCTCTGCACCCGCATAGCAGCGAAGTCTGGTCAGAGCCTTTCTGCCGATAGTCGTATCGGGAACCATTCCGTGAACCGCAAGAGTCATAGCCTTGCAGGGATTGGTCTTCATCAGCTTGTCGTAGCTGACTTCCTTGAGATGACCGATATAACCGGTGTGCCATCTGTAAACCTTGTTTTCGAGCTTTTTGCCCGTAAGAACCGCCTTAGAGCAGTTTAAGATAATAACGTGGTCGCCGCAGTCGCAGTGAGGCGCGAAGGTCGGCTTGTGCTTTCCTCTGAGCAAATGAGCAGCCGCAGCGGCAACTCTTCCGAGGGGCTTGTCAGCCGCGTCGAGAATGTACCATGTGCGCTCAACTGTCTTTGCGTTAGGCATATAAGTTGACATTTTGTTCCTCCTGTAAGTTTATTTTAATATCATTCGCAACATCTGCTATTATAACGGATTTTTTAGGATTTGTCAAGTACATTTTACCGCAATTTTAAAATATATTCCGTTTTCTTTATGTTTCTCTTTAATTCTCTCTGTTTTTCTCTGTTTCTTTAAGTTCATTTCATTTTTCATTCAAGCTTCAATAAAACGAGTAAAACCGAGATTTTTTTCAAAAACATTGGTTTTCAAGAGTTATTTTAAAAATTTGGTCATTTATGCTGTTGACAAAAATCGGATATAGTGATAGAATAAAACCAGAACAATTGAACAGATGTTCAATTGAACAATTTTAAAGGAGCATTATGAAAACTAAAAGCGAAATACTGAATGAAATTCAAACCGAGGCACCCTCTTGCGAGCTTATCTGCGTACATCCCGGGGAGATCGAAAAGATACGCGGGAAAATGCCCGACGACGATACGCTGATAGACCTTGCGGAGCTGTTCAAGGTCTTCGGAGACAGCACCCGCATAAAGATATTGAGCGCGCTTTCGGGCGGAGAGCTTTGCGTGTGCGATCTGTCGGTCGCTGTGGGAATGTCGAGCAGCGCGGTATCACATCAGCTTAAAATACTGAAAAACGCCGAGCTGGTGCGGTTCAGACGCGACGGAAAGGTTGTTTTCTACTCGCTTGCGGACGACCATGTTAATACAATTCTTAGGCAAGGACTTGAACACGTCAACGAATAGATACGGAAAAGGAGTTGGTATTTATGGAGTTCTGGGACAGGGTAGCGGGTCTTTACGATTTTGCCGAGGCATTCAACGGCAAGGTATATCGGGAGATATGCGACCTAACAAGGCGGCTTACCCCGCGCGGAGCGGTCGTGCTTGACTGCGCGGCAGGCACGGGAGAATTATCCCTTGCGGCGGCAAGGAAAGCGAAAAGCGTTTTATGCACGGATCTTTCCGAAAACATGCTGAAAAAAGCAAGGGCAAAATCCGTAAGGATAGGAAACATCACGTTTGAGCCACGGAATATTTTCCATCTGGAGGACCCCGACAACACTTATGATGTTGTTATCGCGGGAAACGTTCTTCATCTGCTGGACGCTCCCGAAAAAGCCGTAAAGGAATTATACCGCGTGTTAAAGCCGGGCGGAAGACTTCTGCTTCCGACATTTATTACCAAGGGCAAAAGCGACTCGGCGCTGCTTAAGCTCTACGGACTTTTAGGCTATAAGGCGTCGTCGGACTATTCCGTCGAAGAATACAAGGCGATGCTTAAAAACTGCGGCTGCGGCAAAGTGAGAACAAAAACCGTAGACGGGTTTGTTCCGTGTTGTTACGCGGTCATTGAAAAAATCTGAGAAAAATCTGAAAGGACATATTGATATGAAAAAAACATTTAAGCTTGTCGATCTCGACTGCGCGAACTGCGCCGCGAAAATGGAAACCGCCATTAAGAAACTCGACGGAGTAACCAACGCCTCCGTAAGCTTTATGACTCAGAAGCTGACTATCGAAGCCGACGACGATAAATTCGACGGTGTTGTAAAGCAGGCTGTTGAGTGCATCAAAAAGGTCGAGCCGGACTGCACTGTGGTATTGAAATAAGGTGAGCCTGAAATGACAAGAAAACAGAAAAAACTGCTGATAAGAATTATAGTTTCGGCGGTGCTGTTTGCGGGAGGGCTGTTCCTTCCGCATGAACCCGAGCAGTTTTCCGTAATGTGGTTTGTTCGCCTCGCGGTATTTCTTGCCGCGTATCTCACGGCAGGCTATGATATTCTGTGGAAGGCAGTAAGAAACATAGCCCGCGGACAGGTTTTCGACGAAAACTTTCTTATGGCAATAGCTTCTATCGGCGCAATGATAATCGGAGAATACTCCGAGGGCGCGGCTGTAATGATATTCTATCAGGTGGGCGAGCTGTTTCAGGCGCTTGCTGTGGGAAAATCCCGCAAATCTATCGCCGATATGATGGACATAAATCCCGAAAGCGCGAATGTTGAGCGCGACGGCGAGGTGCTTGAGGTAGAACCCGACGAGGTGGAAATAGGCGAGACTATCGTCGTAAAGCCGGGAGAAAAGGTTCCGCTGGACGGAGTGGTAGTTTTCGGCTCAAGCGGGCTTGATACCGCGGCACTTACGGGTGAAAGCGCGCTTCGCGACGTAACGGTCGGCGACGAGATATTCAGCGGCTCGGTAAACGCAAACGGTCTTCTTAAAATTCAGGTTACAAAGCCGTACAGCGATTCGACCGTTTCAAAGATACTCGAGCTTGTGGAAAACTCGTCCGAAAGCAAGGCGAAGACCGAAAGCTTTATCACACGTTTCGCGAGAGTATACACGCCGATAGTGGTCGGTTCGGCGGTATTGCTGGCGGTGATACCGTCGCTTATCTTCGGCAACTGGAGCGACTGGATATACAGGGCGCTTACGTTTTTGGTCGTAAGCTGTCCGTGCGCTCTGGTGATCTCCGTGCCGCTGTCGTATTTCGGCGGGATAGGCGCAGCGGCAAAGCGCGGAATAATGATAAAAGGCGCAAACTATCTCGAAACACTCGCAAAGGCGAAGATATTCGTGTTCGATAAAACAGGCACGCTTACAAAGGGCAGCTTTTCAGTGTCGGAAATCAGGCCCGATGAAAAATCGGAACTTTCGGAGAATGAACTGCTTAACCTGTGCGCGGCCGCCGAGAAAATTTCAAACCACCCGATCGCGAGGTCAATTGTAAAAGCCGCGGAGGGTATTGAAATCCCAACCGCTGAAAATGCCGAGGAAATTGCGGGCTTCGGCGTAAGGGCAATCATTGACGGAAAAGAGATACTCGCGGGAAACGCGCGGTTTATGGTAAAAGAGGGAATCTTCGGCAATGATTCCGAAGAATTTAACGGCGGTAATTCCCCGGGAACGGTCGTTTTCTGCGCGGCTGACGGAAAATACGCGGGCTGTATTTCGGTAAGCGATACGCCCAAGGACAACGCGAAAGAGGCGCTCGCCGAGCTTGACAGACTCTGCAATGCCAAAAAGATAATGCTTACGGGAGACAGGCAAAGCGCGGCGGAGGATATCGCACAAAAGCTCGGTATTGACGAAGTAAGAGCCCAGCTTCTGCCCGACGGAAAGGTCAAAGCTGTTGAGGAAATATTCGCGGAAAAACCAAACGACAGCGCGCTTGCGTTTGTCGGCGACGGAATGAACGATGCTCCTTCTCTTGCGAGAGCGGACGTTGGCATTGCCATGGGTGCGCTCGGCTCAGACGCCGCGATAGAAGCCGCGGATGTTGTTCTTATGAACGACAACATCGGCAGTATACCGCTTGCGGTAAGGATATCCGCAAAGACCCGCCGAATCGTTATCCAGAACATAGTATTCGCGCTCGCGGTAAAGGCGGCGGTGCTTATCCTGTCCGCGCTCGGATTCGCGAATATGTGGGCGGCGGTGTTCGCTGACGTAGGTGTGTCGGTATTGGCGATATTAAACGCAATGAGAACATTAAGTATTAAAGAATAACACGAAAATCCGACAGTATAAGGCGAGCCGCCTTTGGCAATACATCTCATGCACAGTATGTTGTCAAAGGTTGTTGTTCGAATTGTGCGATACTTCTTTACCGCACGTTCACTAACGCTGTCGGATTCAGTGTTTCTTCAAGAAATCGTAATTTACTGTTCTGTCTTCATTCTTTTAATGATTGAATATACCGATAAAACGCAGCCCGCGATAAATAGCAGGACTAATCCCATAAATTCCCAAAGCTTATGCCTTCCGATAATAAATCCCAACAAGCCCTCAAAAGTCCTGCCGTTCACGATTGCCGTATGAGGGAGTATTGCCGAACAGATAACAAACGCAATTATCCCGAGCAATGATATTCCCATACCGACAGCGCCCAAGCAAAAGCACCATTTATATGCGGTTGCTTTGTTTAACTTAATTCGGGAATGCCTGCCGGAATTTAAATTGGTTTTGTCAAAGCAAAAAGGCTCGTCTCCCTGCTCTCCCTTAATTAAGTAATCTATGGAGACCCCAAAGTAATCACTTAATTGTAAAAGGTAATCAAAATCGGGCTTTGATTGGTTGAGTTCCCACTTGGAAATGGTTTGTCTCGCCAAGCCAAGCTCTTCCGCCAATTGTTCCTGCGATAATCCTTTGGTTTTTCGCAGATGAGTAAGTGTTTCACCAAATGCCATAAAAGCACCTCCGTTTTGTTTTTTATATTTATATTTTATCATAGATCTCCGTTGCAGTCTACCAACAGTCAAAGGAATTATCGCAACGATTCGTTGCGATCGGCTTTACAGAGCGTTTTTGGTAAATCTTTAACAAGGGGAACCCTTTTTAGAAAGGATTCCCCTTGTTCTTTTTATCAGAAATCAAGCAGATAAACGTCGCTCGGGCTGATTCCGAGCTTCGGAGTGTAGATTATCCAATCCGTAATATCTTCAACACCAAACTCGCGCTCGTCACCCTCGTGTATCCCGCTTACGTTGTACGGCTCCTGAGTAAGGCGCGCCCTGAACTTATCTCCCGCAAACTCCAACAGCTCAAACCAGATGTGCTCGAGGTTGTTGTCCTCGCTGTCAGTTTCAAGTCCTATTTTTATAAGTATGTGGTTTTCCTTGTTTTCAAAAGCCCTCTTAACATAGTCAAAGCGCTCTTCGGCAAGCGCCTTCATACGCGCGGTCTCCGCGTCGCTGAAAAAGAAGATAGGATTTTCTCCCCAGAGCTTGTCGTATTCGTTTACCTTGGTGAGCTTGCCTTTTTTCATATCTTCCGGCGACTTATAGATAAATACCGGACTTGTTCTGGAATTATGGGCTTCCTGTCTGTCCTTTTCTCCGCCAAGCTCAAGCTTTCCGTATTCGTTCAGCGCAGTCGTCCATGAACGGTAGGTCGCCACCACGGGGATATTCCCCGTAAGCAGGCCGATGTACGCAACGTCTTTTGTAGGGTCGAAATCCTTGTTGTTATTGTCAAGCAGATAGCTTGCGAAGGAAAAAAGCAGATTGTAGTGATTGTTGTAATTCTTAACGTCGGAATTGAGAATTTCAAGCTCGGTAAGCCCGCATCTGCACAGCCCATGAGTATGGAGCCATACCGCGCCGCTTTCTGCCGATACCGCCTGAACCCCGAACAGATCGCCCGCCGCGGGAGAGACCTTAGACTGTGCCGCAAGCTTTACCCATTTAGGATGGAAAACACGCTCGGCGCTTTCATCAACTAAGCCTATAAGGTTCGGAACAACGGCGGCCGCAAGCTTAAGCTGTAAATGAAACGACTTTTTCGGTTCGTTTTTAAACGCCATTGAAATGGTCATCGCTTCTTTTGCGTTTTTCATTTTTTCGGCTTCCTCGGGGGTGAAATTCCGCATTCCGTATGCGAACGACTCGGGCAGCGAAAACCCTCCCGGGCAAAACCCCGCCTGATATTCCTCGCCGTCATAATTCATCAGCAAATAAAACACCTGAGTGTCGCCGTCTATCGAGGTATTCTTTATCTCAACGCCCTCAATTTCCTTTACCGTTTCAACTATCTTATCGGGGGTCCACTTATTATCTCCCTCTTCGGGAATTGCCATAAAATACGACGCCTGTTCCCAATAGCCAAGCGGCTGTTCTGTGTAGCTTTTCTTTTTGCCAAACATAATTACCTCCAAAAATATTGATGTTTTTCATAAACCACTGTCTTAATTATACCGTATTTTCTATGAAAAGTCAACAAAATTTTAATAAAACACAAAATATTGTGTAACAGAAAGCATCGTTTCTTCTATCTTGTAGATTGTTGTGTTATAATAATATACAACAGTAAAAGCATCAAATAATAAGATCCGAGGTTAAAATGTGGAAAGTAATTGAAAAAGAAATCTGTGTTGAAAATCAGACAACGATAAGCTATGGGATAGCCGGAGCAACAGTGGAAATTAACGATATTTCAACCCGAAAAGAAGAAATAGAGGAGTTTGTCCGACAGCTTAACAGACTTGAAGCGTCGGAGATCCATGCTTATGAGCTTGTCGAGGATTTTCTGGGAAGATAAACGCCGTTTTTACGGCGGCGTTCTTTGCGTATAATTTAAATATGTAAAAAAGAGTCGATGAACAGTGAGATTTCTCCCATTTGTTCATCGGCTCTGCGCCTGTGCGTCCGGCTCTTTGATGATTATTATATTCAAAAGTGAATTTTGATAAAATAACTAAATTATGAAGAAAAGAGCCGACAAAGCGGATTGGCATTTGTAAGCTCAGGAATGTGTTGTAAGGCGGTAAGTATTCATCAGACGCTAACGTCCATTACAACAGGCTGCGGCTGCTCAAGCGGCTGTGCCTTTGAGCTGCCAAAATAGATCTTAGTAACAGCGTCCTGAACAAGCATATCGACCTCGCCCGACAACATCTGTTCGGCGA